>NZ_VIRS01000019.1 GCF_006912135.1 Cryptosporangium phraense
CCGCCCAAGCATCGCGCGCTTCACCCCAACCGCGCCACCGGGCTGCCCGCGCCGACGTCCCAGCGGCGGCGCCGATCAGGGGGAGTAGGCGCTGCTGGCCGCTCCTAGCGCGCTCGCCGAATTGCCCTAGTCACGCTTCATCCAACGCATGATCCAACCCAGGTGGCTTCAAGGAATGGTCAACTTACTTGACGGAATGGTCAGGAAAGTTGACCAATTCGAAAAGAACATCACTCCCATACCGCGGAGCACCGCAAGTAATCGCACGCGCCGAAGGCTGTCGCGGCACCTGCTGCCAAGGCACCGTCACGCGAACCTCTGACCCACAGCGCCGCCCGCCCGACCTCGCATGTAGTCGAACGCCGCGACGAGCGCCGCCCCGATGCCCTGCGGCACCCGTAGCACTGCGGTAATGGTGCGAAGGGATGGTCCGGCAGCGACGCTGCTGCAGCAGCGCTGCTTCGGTGGTGGTGCAGCGGCGGGCGCGGCCTCGGCGGTGTTGCTGCAGCGGCGCCGCCGCTGCGGCGGTGCGCGGCTTCGGCGGCACGGCCTCGACGGCGCGGCTTCGGCCGTAACGCAGCGGCGGCCGCGGCGATGCTCCCGGGGAGCGATGCAGCCCGCAGTAGCGGTGCAACGGCGGACTGCGGCAATGGTGCATCCGTAGCCCCACTGCTGCGGCGATACTGCTGCCGCGCCGCTCGTGCGGCCACGCCGGTGCAGCAGCCAGACCGACGCCCCAGCTCTGTGATGCAGCGGCGGTGATGCTGCGCGGCCGCCCCGCAGCAGCGCCACTGCCCGCAGGGCTGTACTCCCGGCGGCGGTGCTGCGGCGGCATCACTCCCGGCGGCGGCGATGCCGCGGCATCACTCCCGGCGGCGGCGATGCTGCGACGGCAGCGATGCCGAGAGCCGTGCTGCCCCGCCAGCCCGAAACCCCATCAGCCAAAAGCACGCCAGCCCAACACCCCAGCAGCACGCCAGCCCGAAAAGCCCGCCACCCACCCAAGAACCCGCTACGCGGTACGCCCCCTACGCAGCATCAACGACCTCACCCCGCCGACGGCGATCCCTCCACCACCCACCAACAAAAACCCCAACCACCCCCACCACAGCCGCCGCACTCAAATACGTCCCACCCCGGTGATAAGGCGTCCGATATGCCAGCGCCACCGTATGTACCCCAGCCGGCACCGCCACCGCCACTACCCCATGATCAGCCGGCACCAACGAAGCCGGCTTCCCGTCAACGGTCACGCCCCAGTCCGTCTGCAACGCGTCCGCCACGACCAGGTACCCGGCCCCCGTCGCCGAGACCCGGGCCGAAATCGCATCCACACCGTCGTTCAGCACGGTGATCGAAGCCTTGCTCCCCGATTCGGCCGCCGGCCCGGCCGCATCCAGCACCACCTGATCAGCGCCCAACGAGCGCGAGTTCACCAGCGCGATCCGCCGAGCCGACGACGGCTCCACCACCACCGAATTCGCCCACCGGATCCTCGGGAGGGCGGTCAACCGCTGGTACACGACCGCGTCGCCCGCGTACGCCAGCCGCAGACCGTCGTCGGCGGGACGCACCACGGCCGCCGAGTTCCGCACGATCATCGGCGTCTGCGAGTCCTGCGACACGACCGCGGTCAGCACCGTCCCGGCCGGTACGTTCTCCGCCGAGATCGGCACGGTGAAGGCCGCTCCGACGCCCACACCCTGCTGATTCCCACCCACCGCGAACACCTGACGCGACCCCCGCGCCACCTCTTTGCCCGCCGCGTCCCGCAGGCTCACCGTCACGTTCGCGTCGCGCACCGGACGGAACGCGGTGGTCACGGTCAACGTCACGCCGCGCACCGGACCGGTCCCGGGCAGCGCGAGCCGCAGCGGCTGGTCACCGCTGATCGCCACGGTGCCCGACGACGCCGGGGCCGGCGTCACCGTGCCGAACACGTTGTCCCAGGGCGCGGTCACGAAGTACTTGATGCCGAGCCGATCGAACAGCGGCTGCTGGGCCATCTTGAGGTCGGACCGGAAATTGACGTAGGTCGGCGGGTCACCCAGCCCCCAGCCCGGCATGCCGTCCAGCGCCTCACCGAAGCGCTTGCCGACGAACTGGTGACCGTTCAGCGCCCGCAAGCGGTAGTACGAGTCCGACCCGACGAACATCGCCCCGCCGGCCGCGTAACGGTCGTCGCCGAGGTGCGACGCCAGGAACCGGTGCACGTCGGTCGTCGGGTAGAACGTGTCCTTGTCCGACTTGGGCCAGTACGGCGCCGCGAACGACAACGCCTGGACGACGACCAGCAGCGGGATCAGCATCGCCGCCGCGCCCATGAAGAAACGCGAAGACCGCCAGAGCACGAACACGGCCAGAACGCCCAGCGCGACGAACAGCCCGGCCCACAGAACCTGCGTATCGAACCAGGACACCCGCTCCGAGGCCCGCGACCCCGCGTGCGCGATCTCCGCCGCCCGACGACCCCGCCACAACAGCCCCGCCCCGACCACACCGGCCCCGGAAAACACCAGCACCGGCCAAACCACAAAAACCCAGCCAGGAACCCGACGCAGAACGTCCGCTTCGACCACACGACGGACCAGCAGGTCGAACCCGACCGCGGCCAACACGGCTAGCAAAAAGCACAAAACGCTACGAAGACGCCCGACGTAGTTGTCAGAGAACAACACCGGAAGCTTCTGCAGCAGAGCCAACGGCGGCCCACCCGCGTAGACCACACCCAACCCGAGAGCCGCCGCCACCACGAAGAACGACCAACCCCCACGAGGCAAGCGGGTCATCGCAGCCCGCGGCCAAGCCACCGCGACCAACACCAACAGCACCGCCACCGCCCCCAGATACATGGTCGACTCGACCAAGTTCGGAGACAGATACCAATACGGCCCGCGATACGGATCGGTGGTCCCGAACGCCCACGGCGCGATCGCCGTCAACGCGGTCACCGGCGACAAATGATCCGACGGCGTCTGACCCCGCCCAGCGATGTACACCCCAGACATCGCCGACACGAACGGCAACAACTGCACAGCAGCCAGCGCCACCGCACCGGCCAGAGCAGCCCCAGCCCCGACCACCACCCCGACACCCTGCCGAAGAGGAAGCGAGAACACCCGCACGACCAGATACACGCCCGCGAACAGAATCGTGTACCCGGTCACCGCCGGGAATCCACCGAGCAGCATCGCCGCCACGGCCAGGCACAGCAGCGCCCCGTCCCGCGCCCGGCGCGACACGATCAGCCGCTCCACACACCAGAACACCGCCGGGATGAACGCCGCCACCCTCGTCTGCGGCCAGTTCGTCCAGGCGATCATGAACGCGCTGCCGACGTAGATCAGCCCGCCGAGCCCGGCCGCCGCCCGCCCCAGCGAGAAACGTCGCAGGAACAGGAACGTCGCTCCGGCCGCGACGATGATCTCGAGCAGCTTCACGTACCCGGGCGCCAGCTGACCGGGCAGGATCAGGTACGGCAGCGTCAGCGGGTTGTAGACCGCGTTGTTCGGCGTCGACCCGAACGCGGCCCCACCGGCCTGATACGGATTCCACAGCCCGACGTCCCCGGACCGCAACAGCTCACCGAAGAGCGTCGTGTTCGGCACCACCGAGTCGACGGTGTCGTTGAGGTACGTGTTCGTCGGCTCGACGTCCGAGAGCGACGACGCGTACGGCGCCTTGTTCGCGATCATGTCGGTCGCCGCGAACACCTTCAGACCGAGCAGCGGCGAACCGATGCCGATCAGTGCGTACACGACGATCGTCGCGGCCACCACCGCGGTGAGCGCCCGCTGCCAACGCGGTTCAGCCGCAACGAAAGGCTCCTCCGGCGACGGCTCCGGGGCCGGGGTTGCCACGACGGTGTCGGACCTTTGGCTCACGGGATTCTCGACTCCGGAATGCCTACCGCTGGGACGGGCCGAGAGTAACAGCCTCGTGTAAACCCTCCAGGATTGCCGAAGGCCTCAGCGGGAACCGCTCCGTCATGCGCATCGCGGTGACCGGAGCCAGTGGAAATGTCGGAAGCGCCGTTGTTCGTGCGGCGCTGAGATCCGGTGCCGAGGTCGTCGGGGTGGTCCGGCGGGTCCCGCCGGACCGCGCCGCGCCTCCCGGCACGCAGTGGGTCCGCTGCGACATCGGTGCAGTTGATGCCGACGCTTCGCTGCGCGCCGCGTTCACCGGGGCGGACGCCGTCGTGCACCTGGCCTGGGCGATCCAACCGAGCCACGACCGCCGACGGTTGATCCGGACGAACCTGCTCGGCACCGAGGCCGTGATCGCCGCCGCCGAGGCCGCCGGGGTGCCACACCTCGTCCACGCGTCGTCGGTCGGCGCGTACTCGGCCGGGCCGAAGGACCGTTTGGTCGACGAATCCTGGCCCACCGACGGAATACCGTCCTCGTCCTACAGCCGGGACAAGGTCGCCGCCGAGCGGTTGCTGGACGCGGCCCAGAACCGGCTCGAGACCGTCACCCGCGTCCGGCCCGCGCTCGTCGTCCAGAAGCGCGCCGCCGCCGAACTGCTGCGCTACTTCCTGCCCGCGATCGCCCGGCCGGTCGCGCGGGTGCCGTTGCCGCTGCTGCCGCTCCCCGACCGCACGGTGACCCAGGTCGTCCACGCGGACGACGTCGCCGACGCGGTGCTGCGGATCCTGGCCGCCCGGCCCGGCGGGGCGTTCAACCTGGCCCCGGCCGACTCGCTCGGCCCGGACGCGCTGGCGGCCGCGTTCGGCGGACGGCGGGTACCGCTCCCGGCCGGGCTACTGCGCACCGCGGCCACCGCGACCTGGACCACCCACCTGCAGCCGGTCGACGTCGGCTGGGTCGACATGCTACTCGGTCACCCGCTGCTGGACAGCTCCCGGGCCCGGGGTGAGCTGGGCTGGTCGCCGCTGCACACCGCGGCCGACGCGCTCACCGACGTGATCGCGGGGATCCGCGCCAACGCCGGCGACCGCTCCCCGCTCCTCCGGCCCCTGAGAATCTTCAGCTAGACGCCATCAAGAACACGCGGACGAGCATGAACAGAGCCACGAGCAGCACCATCAGCCCGATCGCCCCGATCACCACCCACGGCACCCACTTCGGCGCCGGCCCTTTCTCCTGATGCGTGATCGCCGACGTTCCCCCCTCCCCCGGCGGCGTCTCGCCCGGCGGCACCCCACCGCCCGGTTCCAACCCCGGTGTCCGGCTCGGATCTGGCCCCTGCCAACTCATCCGTACTCCTCCCGATGGTGAGACCCGGGCCGTACCCGGTCGGTCGGAGTCCACACCCAATCGGTGTGATCGCCCGGCAGCTGGGTAACCGCCCCCCATGTCGGTGATCCGAGCATTGTTTTCCCGCCTGGAGAACGCACGGCCCCTCGATCCCGTCGCCGAGGCCGTCGCAGGCGCTGTCCACTCGACCATCCCCAACGCCCGGGTAGCGGATCTCCTGCACGGACGCTGGCTGGGTCATCCCGTCCACCCGATCCTCGTGCAGGTACCGATCGGGGCCTGGGTCTCGGCCACCGCGCTGGACTTCACCCCGGGCGGCCGCCGGGCCGCGCGCCGGCTCGTCGGCCTCGGGCTGCTCGCCGCACCGGCCGCGATCGCGGCCGGTTTCGCGGACTGGGCCGACCTCGAGCCCGACCAGCGCCGGGTCGGGCTGGTGCACGCGGCCGCCAACACGGTCGGCGTGACGCTCTACGCCGCGTCGTGGTCGGCCCGCCGGAACGGGCACCACGTCAAGGGCGTCGGGTACGCGCTGCTCGGGCTGACCGCGGTCGGGCTCGGCGGCGCACTGGGCGGCCACCTGGCGTACTCGCAGGCCGGCGGCGTCAACCACGCCGAGGGCGCGATGCGCCGGGCCGGGGACCGCTGGTACGACCTCGGCCCGCTGGACGAGATCCCAGTCGGCGAACCCGTCCGTCGTGAGGTGGGCGACACCACGGTCGTGGTCGTCCGGCGTTCGCAGAACGGCGTCCACGTGCTGGCGTCCGAGTGCTCGCACGTCGGCGGGCCGCTGCATGAGGGCGAGGTCACCGACGGGCCGGGCGAGCCGCGGATCACCTGTCCGTGGCACGGGTCGGTGTTCCGGCTGGTCGACGGCGAGCCGCTGCGCGGCCCGGCGACGGCGTGCCAGCCGGTGTTCAAGACGGAGATAGCCGCGGGACGCCTTCGAGCCCGGGCGTACGCGGAAGGAAGCGTGTGGAAGAACGCGGAAGTATGAACGACGACGTGACCGTGACGCTCTACGAGGACGGGCCGCTGCTCGTCCGGGGCGATTTCACGATCCGGACGCAGGACGGCGCCACGATCGACCCGGAGCGGGCGACCGTGGCGCTGTGCCGGTGCGGGAAGTCCGGCCGCAAGCCCTTCTGCGACGGCACCCACAAACTCATCGGCTTCAAAGGCTAGCCCCCGGGCCCCGAGGGGCCCGGCCCTCAGGCCACCGCGGGCAGGCCCTGCTCCCAGCGAGCCAGGAGCCAGCCCGCCGCCTGATCGTCCAGGAAAAGCCCGACCGCCGCGCCGAACAGCACGTCCGGCGCCGAACCCGGGTGCTCGTCGACGTAACCGCCACACAAGTCGTGGGCCGCGATCTGCTCGTGCACCGCATCCGCGGTCACGTGCTCGTCGTAGAACCGGGTCGCGGCCGCGTCACCGCCCAGCCGGCGCAGCGCGTTCCCGTACCGCCGGTTCGGGATCGACGACGTCATCTCGAACGCCGCCAGGTGGCCCAGCAGCGCTCCCAGCCACCGCCGGTGCAGCCCGAACAGCGACATCAGGTTGCTGGTGGCGAGCGTCGGCGCCGACACGACGTCGATGTAGGCGCCGTACCGGGTGTCGAGCCCGAGCCGGTCCATCGTCGTCCGGAACAGCGCGGAGTGCATCCGCTCCGGCCGGCCGCCGCCGTACTCGTCCGACTGGATCTCGACCAGTGCCGCCTTGGCCCGGCCGGACAGCCGCGGGATCCCCCAGCTGTGCGGGTCGGCCTCCTTCAGGTGGTAGATCGACCGGTGCACGACGAACTCGCGGAACTGGTCGAGGGTCGCCGACCGCTGCAGGTACCGGCTCATCGACGGCCCGGAGTCCGCGCTGGTCAGCTCGGTCAGCCCGGGCACCACGCCGGCCGCGGGCACGGACACCGCAGCCCGCACACCGTCGAGAAACCGGGTCTCCAGCGAAGCGCGCAGCCGCAGCAGGTCGACGTCCCACTCCAGGGACGGGTCGACCCCGTCGAACCCCCGGTAGTGCAGCTCGTACAGCATCCAGAGCGAGATCTGCAGGTCCTCGTCCAGCCATGGCTCGGGCCCGTCAGCCGGCCCCGTGACAACCGGAGCGCCGCCCGCAAGCAGCGCTTCGATGATTTCCGCACTCACCGCACCACGCGGCTCCGGTAGACGCATCCGAGTTTCCTCTCCGATTCGGCGCCTCTTCGCACCGACCCGAACCGGAATGCCCGTCACTTTTGGTTCGAAACAGCAGGTGAGAGCGGAACCGTCTGACCGCGTCGAAGCTCCTGCACCCCGCCGATACCCCGCCGGGACGCCTCGGCCGTGAACGCCGCCAGCGGGGATTTGAACGCCCGGTAGTCGTCGTAGTGAACGGGGTAGACCGTCGACGGGCGGATCAGCTCCACCAGGTCGGCCCCCTGCTTCCCGTCCATCGTCACCAGGACGCCGAGCACCCGCGTGCCACCGAGGTGGACGAGTGCCGCGTCGATGCCGTCGAAGCGCTCGGCGATCTCGCCGAGCCAGGGTCGGTGCAGCGTGTCCCCGCTGATGTACAGCCGGAACGCCCGGTCCCCGTCCACGAGCAGGTCCACGACGCTGCCCATCACCGGTGGCAGCAACCGGTGGACGACGGCCGGCCCGTGCTGCCCGGGCACCGCGGTCACCCGGAGCGTCTCGTTCCCCCGGGTCGACTCCCAGGCCGTCCATGGCGACAGCGGCGCCGACGAACGGAACCCGCGACGAATCAGCCGCCGGGCCGCGTGCGGGGTCGTGACGATCGGCGTCGTGCGGTCGAGCCCCCGGGACGCCCGCCGGTCGAAGTGGTCGCCGTGCAGGTGAGAGAGCACGACGACGTCCAGCGGCGGCAGCGAGTCCAGCGCGATCGCGGGCTCGGTCAGCCGTCGCGTGACCAGGCCGTAGCCGAGGTACGCGAACTCACCCCGGTGCAGGAAGTTGGGGTCGGTGAGGACCGTGAACCCGCCCAGCCGCAGCAGCACGGTGGCGTTCCCGACGAACAGCAAGCTTCCGATGGCCATGCCCCCCGGGTAACCCCGGGGAGCGGGCTAAACGTCGCTCAGCGTGGCCCAGACCGTCTTGCCGTCGGAGTGGTTCTCGATTCCCCAGCGCTCGCTCACCCGGTCGATCAGCGGCAGACCGCGGCCGCGGAAGCTGACCATGTCCAGCGGCCGGGCCACCGGCTGGACGGTCGAGGAGTCGCGTACCCGCACGGTGAGCTCACCGTCGGACAGCTCGAGCACGACGGTGGACGACGTCCCGGCGTGCTCGACCGCGTTGGAAACCAGCTCGCTGACGACGAGTTGGGCGATCTCCGTCAGATCCGGCGAGAGATCCCAGTCGGCCGCTGCCTGTTGCAGGAACCGCCTGGCCGCCGCCGAGGCGGACGGGTCGGCCGGGACCGTGCAGTCCCGGGTGACCCGTGCCGGCCGGTCATCGACATGGCGCACGCCCGCCTCCGCTACCGGGTAGAAGTGGGCGCAGTGCACGCGGGGCAGCAGCGAGACGTTGTCCGGCACGTCCACCACCACCCTTCCGGGGTCATCACTCCGCACATTCTTTTCTGTGGCCAGGAGTTACCCAGGTTCTGCACAGGGCACACGCGCGGACGACGGCACCCTGCCGGACGCGAGTAACCTCTGTCACACCGAGGGGAGTTTTCCTATGCGAGGTCGACCGCTCGTCGTCGTCGGCGCGTCCGCCGGTGGCGTGGAGAGCCTGCGAGCGGTGGTCCGCGGGTTTCCTCCGGATCTTGCGGCGGCCGTGCTGGTCGTGCTGCACACGTCGCCCGGCGGCACCAGCGTCCTGGCGTCGATTCTCGACCGGTCGGGTCCACTCCCGGCCACCACCGCGACGGACGGCGAGCACCTCCGGCCCGGCCACATCTACGTCGCTCCGCCCGACCACCACCTCACGGTGACCGACGGGCACTGCCTACTCTCGCGCGGGCCCCGGGAGAACGGGAACCGGCCGGCCATCGACCCGCTGTTCCGGTCGGCGGTCCGGGCGCACGGCTCGGCCGTGGTCGGCGTCGTGCTCTCCGGCATGCTCGACGACGGAGCGGCCGGCCTCGCGACGATCACCCGGCACTCCGGCGCCGCCGTGGTCCAGGACCCCGAGGACGCGCTCTACGCCGGAATGCCCCGGGCGGCGCTGGCGGTCTGCGGCCACGCCACCGTCGCCCCGGCCGACAAGCTCGGCCCGATCATCGCCCTTCTCGTCGGCGACGAGCCGATCCCCGATCCGCATACCGTCGACCCGCTGCTCGAACACGAGACCGCGATCGCGGAGCTGAACATGGACGAACTCAACGACTCGGCCCGGCCGGGCGTCCCGGCCGGGCTCGGCTGCCCCGACTGCAGCGGCGCGCTGTTCGCGGTCACCGAGGGCCCGATGACCCGGTACCGCTGCCGGGTCGGCCACGCCTGGTCACCCGACAGCCTGCTCGATCGGCAGAACATCGCCGTGGAGGGCGCGCTCTGGATGGCGTTGCGCACGATGGAAGACAAGGCCGCGCTGCACCGGCGGCTCGCCGACTCGGCGTTCGAACGGGGCGCCCCGATGACCGCGAACGCCAACATCCAGGCGGCCGACGAGCTCGGCGAGTCCGCCCGGCTGATCCGTGACCTGCTGGCCCAGGAGCCACCGGGCCAGCCGTGACCCGCTCACCCGTTACTCTGCGGGCACCATTGACGTCAGCGAGGAACAGAATTGAGCGAGGACGACCCCGAGTTCGAGGCACTGCTCGATTTCCTCAAGGAGAGCAGAGGGTTCGACTTCACCGGCTACAAGCGGTCGAGCCTGATGCGACGAGTCGCCCGCCGGACGCAGGCGCTCAACCTGGAAGGCGGCTGGGCCGAGTACCTCGACTACCTCCAGGTGCACCAGGACGAGTACACGATCCTGTTCAACACCGTGCTGATCAACGTCACCGGGTTCTTCCGCGACCAGGAGTCCTGGGTGCAGCTCCGGGGCGAGATCCTGCCCCAGATGATCGCGGCCAAGAAGCCGTCGGAGACCATCCGCATCTGGTGCGCGGGCTGCGCCACCGGTGAGGAGGCCTACAGCATCGCGATGCTGCTCGCCGATCTGCTCGGCCCGGAGGAGTTCCGCGACCGGGTCAAGATCTACGCGACCGACGTCGACGACGAGGCCCTCTCGATCGCCCGGCAGGCCACCTACGGCGAGAAGGAGACCCGGGCGGTCCCGCAGGACCTGCTCGAGCGCTACTTCGAGCGCAACGGCGTCCGGTACGTGTTCGGGAAGGACCTCCGGCGCGGCGTGATCTTCGGGCGCAACGATCTGGTGCAGGATGCGCCGATCAGCCGCGTCGACTTGCTGACCTGCCGTAACACGCTGATGTACCTGAACGCCGAAACCCAGTCGCGGGTGCTGGCGCGGTTCAATTTCGCGCTCAACGACACCGGCGTACTGTTCCTGGGCAAGGCGGAAATGCTGCTCAGCCACGGGCAGCTGTTCACGCCTCTCGACCTCAAACGGCGGTTCTTCCGAAAGGTTCCGCGTGCGGTACCGGGGCTCGGCGTGATTTCCAGCGGCAACAGCGCCCGCAACGCGCTGCACGACATGCTCGGCGCCGACCGGCTGCAGACCGAAGCGCTGCTGGCCGCTCCGGTGGCCACGATCGTCGTCACCGACGACGGCACGGTGGCCGGCGTCAACCAGCGGGCCGAGGCGCTGTTCGGCGTCTCCACCCGCGATCTCGGCCGGCCGTTCCTCGACCTCGATCTGTCCTACCGCCCAGTCGAGCTGCGCCCGCACCTGGAGGAGGTCCGGCGTGACCGGCGTCCGGTCTGGGTCCGCGACGTCGAGTGGGCCCGGTCGCCGGGCGAGAAGCTCTACCTCGACCTCCAGGTCGTCCCGCTGATCAGCTCGGACGGCACGCACGCGGGCGCGGCGGTGTTCGTCAACGACGTCACCCGCTACCGCAAGCTGCAGGACGAGCTCGAGTACGCGAACCGCCAGATCGAGACCGCGTACGAGGAACTGCAGTCCACGGTCGAGGAACTGGAGACCACCAACGAGGAACTCCAGTCCACGGTCGAAGAGCTCGAGACCACCAACGAGGAGCTCCAGTCCACGAACGAGGAGCTGGAGACGATGAACGAGGAGCTCCAGTCCACCAACGACGAGCTCCAGTCGATCAACGACGAGCTGCGCGAGCGCACCGAGCAGCTCAACGACGCCAACGCGTTCCTCGAGTCGATACTGCGTAGCCTGCGCAGCGGCGTCATCGTCGTCGACTCGGACCTGGTCGTCCGGGTCTGGAACCGGCAGTCCGAGGACCTCTGGGGCCTGCGTCCGGAGGAGGCGGTCGGGCAGCACCTGCTCAACCTCGACATCGGGATCTCCACCGATCAGCTCCGGCCGCTCGTCCGCCAGGTCCTCAACGGTGGTGACGAGCCGGAGGAGCTGCTGGTCGAGGCCATCAACCGGCGCGGTCGGACGGTCGAGGTCCGGGTCGGCGCCAGCCCGCTCGTCTACCGCGCGGGCCAGACCGCGGGGGCGATAGTGGTGATGGATCAGATCAGCGGGTAACCGCGCGTGCGGCCTTTAGCCCCGTTTGTCGGCCTACCATCCGGCGGATGCCGGACTCCCTCCTCACGCTCCACCCGCCTCGGCTCCACCGGCCACAGCGGACCGAACGGCTCCGGCTCTCGCACCGCCCCGCGCTCGACGGGCTGCGTGCGGTCGCGGTCGTCGTCGTGCTGCTGTTCCACGGTGGAGTGTCGTGGCTGCCCGGCGGCTGGCTCGGCGTCGACGCGTTCTTCGTCCTCTCCGGCTACCTGATCACGACGCTGCTGCTGGCCGAGCACGAGCGGACCGGCCGGATCCGGCTGGCCGCGTTCTGGGGCCGCCGGGCCCGGCGGCTGCTGCCCGCGCTGCTCGCGGTGGTGACCGCGGTGGTCGGGTGCGCGCACTGGCTGGTTCCGCCCGAGGAACGGCAACCGCTCGGTCCGGACGCGGTGAGCGCGCTGGCGTACGTCGCGAACTGGCGGATGCTGCACCGGGGCGACGGCTACGCGGCCCTCACCGCGTCGCCGTCCCCGCTCCAGCACACCTGGTCGCTCGCTCTCGAGGAGCAGTTCTACCTGCTCTGGCCGCTGGTGATCGTCGCCGCGCTGGCCTGGTGGCGCGGCCGGGGGCTGCTGCTGGGCACGCTCGTCGCGGCGGGCGCCTCGGCCGCCGCGATGGCCCTGCTCTACGTCCCCGACGCCGAACCGGCCCGGGCCTACTACGGCAGCGACACCCGCGCGTTCGGGCTGCTGGCCGGGTGCGCGCTGGCGCTCGGCGCCCGGCGGTACCGGGCGGTGCACGCGGCCCCGCGGCGGTGGTCACTGCCGGTGGCGATCGCGCTCGGGGTCCTCGCCGCCGCGCTGTTGCTGCTCGACGACAGCGGACCCGCGCTCTACCGGGGTGGTCTGCTCGCCGTCGTCGGCGCGGTCGCGGTCGTGATCGGCGCCGCCGATCGGCGTCCGGACGGACGGCTCGCCGCCGTGCTCGCGATCCGTCCACTGCCGGAGATCGGACGCGTCTCGTACGAGCTCTACCTCTGGCACTGGCCGACGTTCCTCTTTCTGGACGCCGAGCGCAGCGGGCTGTCCGGCGTACCGCTGCTGGCCGCCCGATGCGTGGTCACCGCGGTGCTGGCGATGGCCACCTACCGGCTGCTCAGCCGGCCGGTCCGGATCCGCCGCTGGCCCCGGACCCGGCCGGTGCTCGTCACGCTCACCGCGGTCGCCGCCGTCGCGTCGGCGTCGATCGTGCTCACCCGGCCGGCGCAACCCCGGGAGCCGGCCCGCCCGGCCGCGCTGCCGAGCGTCCAGAGCAGTACCTTGCTCAGCCGACCGGGACGGGAACCGGGACCGCTGCGGATCACGGTCTTCGGCGACTCGGTCGCCAACAGCCTGGCCGTCGGCCTGCCCCGGCTGCGGAACGGGACGCTGACCAACCGGTCGCTGATCGGCTGCGGGATCGCCCGGTCGGGACGGGTGCACAACGCGGCCAGGACCCAGTCGCCCTACGCGCGCTGTCCGCGCTGGGACGCGTACTGGGCCGCGGGCGTCCGGGCCGACCGGCCGGACTTGGCGCTGGTCGTGCTGGCCCGGTGGGAGGTGCTCGACCGCGAGCTGGACGGCCGCTGGCAGCACATCGGCGAACCGGCGTTCGACGCGTACCTGCGCCGGGAGCTGGCGACGATGGTCCGGGTGCTGACCGCGGGCGGCGCCCGGATCGTGCTGGCGACCGCGCCGTTCAACCACCGGTACGAGCGCCGGGACGGCAGCCTCTACCCGGAGGACGACCCGGCCCGGATGGACGCCTGGAACCGGATGCTCCGGGACACCGCGGCGGCCGACCCGGCCCGGATCCGGATCGTCGACCTCGGGGCCCGGCTCTGCCCGGACGGACGGTATACCGCCGACGTCGACGGCGTTCACCTGCGCAGCGACGGACTCCACCTCACGGCGGGCGGAGTCCGCGACTACGTGGCCCCGTGGCTCCTGCCTCAGCTCACCGAGGCCGCTTCCGGCTGAACGGGCGCCCCGGTGGACGCCGGGCCGGCGTCGTGGCCGAGGCCGGACAGGCGGAGCGTGCCGGCCGGGGCGATCCCGAGCCGCTCGGCCGCGAGCAGGAACGCCTCCGCGTACGGCGAGTGGACGGTCGAGTCGTGCACCAGGTCCCAGTCGATCTGCTCCCGCAACGCGCGGGCCAGCGGCAACACGGTCGACAGGTCGCAGTAGTGCTCGGTGAACGCCAGTAGCTTGTTGAGCAGCAGGTCGGTCGCGGCCAGCACCGGCATCCGCACCGCCTCGACCGGCATCTCCTCGGCCCGCTCGAGCATCTCGACCGTGACCTCGCGCTCCGACGGCCGGAAGATCAGGTCGACCAGGCAGTCGCCGTCGTACACCTTGACCAGCCAGTCCTCCGGCGGCTGCTCGGACCGGAGCCCGGCCTCGACGCACGCGCCGAGCGCGGACTGGACGTCCGACGGACGGATCAGGAAGTCCACGTCGTGCGTGGAGGCGGGCCCGCCTCTGGCGTAGACCGCGAATCCCCCGGCGAGTGCGAACGGCAGGTCCGCCGCCTTCAGAGTGCTCGCCACCCGCTTCATGGTCACGATCAGCGCGTCCGGGTCTCCGCTCATGGCTCCCCCTTACCCCCGTTGGTCTGCGGCATACCCTGCCCCTTCGTCCCCGACACAGCCCGTCCGTGCGCGGTTCCGAGCTACCATCGGATTTCGAGGAATTCTTCGTAGCGGTCGGGGTAACTCCCGGCCGGTGGGTGCAGACCGTCGCCCGCGAAGCGAGGCTTGGATGCTCACCTGCGAGATCGACCGGACGTCCCCGATCACCGTCGTGGCGGTGGACGGTGACCTGCGGCTCGGCACCGTGTCCCAGGTGCGCGCGGCGCTGCTGAAATGCCTGGCCGAGTGCCCGGACGCCGTCCTGGTCGACCTCTCCCGCACCGTCATCGGGGCCCCGGTGGCGCTGACCGTCTTCGCCGCGGTGAGCCGCCGCGCCGCGGTCTGGCCGCCGGTGCCGCTGGTGCTCGCGGCCCGGCCACCGGGAGTTCGTCAGCAGCTCGCGACCGTGTCCCGGGCCTGGGGCCTCCCGGTGCACGAGTCGGTCGAGGCGGCGCTGAGCGCAGCGCCGTTCGGACCGCCACCGGTGCGGCGGGTCGAGCGGAGGCTCCGGCCGGGGACGATGGCCCTGCCGCAGGCCCGGACGCTGGTCGCCGACGCCTGCACCGAGTGGGGGCTCGGCGACTTCACGATGCCGGCCGAGCTGATCATGTCCGAGTTGGCCAGCAACGCGGTCCAGCACGCGGGCACCGACCTCACGGTCGCGGTGATCCTCCGGCGCGGTCTGCTGCACCTCACGGTGGCCGACGGGAACCCCGATCCGCCGCAGAAGCCGCGCGACTTCCCGTCCGTCGGCGCGCTCACTGGGCGCGGGTTGATGCTGGTGGAAGAGTTCGCGACGGCCTGGGGGCACCTGCCCATCGACGCAGGCAAAGTGGTCTGGGCGACACTGCGCGTGAGCGGCTGAACACTTCGGCATAGAAGCGTTCCGACCGGGGACATGAGCCGGTGTGCGAACCGATTACGTCCTGCCCGGTGAACTCGCGGGGCTCGCCCCCGCCGACGCGTTCCTCGCCGCCCGCAAGGCCGGCGTGCTCGATCTTCCGCTTCCCGGGGCCGGCCGGACCCGGGAGCGGTTCGCGGTGCTCGGCGCGCTCGGGCGCGCCGACCCGGTGCTCGCCCGGCTGGCCGAGGGCCATGCGGACGCGGTGGCGATCCTGGCCGAGCTCGGCGGTCCGGAGCCCGGGGACGCGTCGTGGGGAGTATGGGCGGCGGTTCCCCGCTCGGTGACCGCGGTGCGCCGGGGCTCCGGGTGGGAGTTGACGGGGGACCGGCCGTGGTGCTCGGGGGCCGGGGTGTGCACTCGGGCGCTGGTCACCGCGGCCGGCGACGAGGGGATCCGGCTGTTCGCGGTCGACGTCGGCGGGCCCGGGGTCACACCGCTCGACGGCACCTGGCCCGCGGTCGGGATGGCCGGCAGCGACAGCCGGACCGTCCGGTTCGACCGGGCACCGGCCGAGCCGGTCGGTGACGTCGGCCAGTACGTCGCCCGGCCCGGCTTCTGGGCCGGTGGAGCCGGGGTGGCCGCCTGCTGGCACGGCGCCGCCGTCGGGGTGGCCCAGCCCCTGCTGGACGCCGGGACCGACCCGCACCTGCTGGCCCACCTCGGTGCGGTGGACACTGCGCTCGGGGCGTCGAGCGCGCTGCTGGACGAGGTCGCGGCCCTGATCGACGACGACTTCACCGCGGAGGCGCTGCGCCGGCCGGTCCGGCGGGTCCGGGCCGCCGCCGAGGCGGCCGCCACCGCCACGCTCGACCACGTCGGGCGGGCGCTCGGCGCGAAACCGCTCTGCCAGGACGCCGCCCACGCCCACCGGGTCGCCGATCTCACGGTCTACCTCCGCCAGAGCCACGCCGAACGCGACCTCGCCGACCTCGGTTCCGATGTTCTCGAGAACGGATCCGGCTGGTGACCCCGCTGATCCACGGCACCGGCACGGCGGAGGAGCACTGGCGGGCCTGGGACACCGACTGGCCGCTCCTCGACCTGCCCGATGGAGCCCCGCTGGTCGTCGCGCCCCACCCGGACGACGAGGTCCTCGGCGCCGGCGGCCTGCTGGCCCGGCTTCCCGACGCCGAGGTCGTCGCCGTCACCGACGGCGAGGCGTCCCACCCCCACAGCACCGTGCTCACCCGGCCGGCGATGGCCGCCGTCCGCCGGACCGAGACCGACGAGGCCCTGACCCGGCTCGGACACCAGACGCCGACGATCCACCGCCTGGCCCACCCCGACGGCGCGATCGACGAGATAGCGCTGACCACCGCACTCGAGCGGCTCCTGACCCCGGGCCGCTGGTGCCTGGCCAGCTGGCGCGGCGACGGCCACCCCGACCACGAGGCCGTCGGCCGCGCCGCCGCCGCGGCTTGCGCCACGACCGGCGCGATCCTGGTCGAGTACCCGATCTGGACCTGGCACTGGGCCTCCCCGGGCGACCCCCGCGTGCCCTGGGACCGGTGCCGCCGCCTCCCGCTCAGCGACGCCGAACGCGCGGCCAAGCGGCACGCGCTCGACGCGTTCGTCTCCCAGACCCGGCCGCTGGGCCCCGACCCGGACGACGCCCCGATCCTGCCCCCGCACGTCCTGGCCCGCTTCGACCGGCCGGTGGAGGTGTTCTTCGCGTGAGCCTGCCGACCGAATACTTCGACGAGATGTACCGGGCCGACGGCGACCCCTGGAAGTTCGAGACCCGCTGGTACGAGGAGCGCAAGTACGCGCTGACGCTGGCCGCGCTCCCCCGTCGGCGGTACCGCTCGGCGTTCGAGCCCGGTTGCTCGATCGGCGTGCTCTCGGCCGCCCTCGCGCCTCGCTGCGACGCGCTGCTCTCCACCGACGTCGCGGCCAAGGCGGTCGCCGCCACCCGCGCGCGGGTCCCGGCCGCCCGGGTCGAGCAGCGACGGATCCCCGAGGACTTCCCCGACGGTCCGTTCGACCTGATCGTGCTGTCCGAGGTCGGCTACTACCTGGACTCCGGCGCCCTGGCCCGGCTCGTCGACGCGACGGTCGCCGCGCTGGAACCCGGCGGCGACCTCGTCCTCGTGCACTGGCGTCACCCGGTCGCCGACTACCCGCTCGACGGCGACACCGTGCACGACGCGTTCGCCGGGCGTCCGGAGCTGGAACGGACGGTGGCGCACGTCGAGGACGACTTCCGCCTCGAGGTCTACGCCCGCACCCCGCCGGCCGCGCGGTCGGTCGCCGCGGCCGAGGGCCTGTGCTGACGCGGATCGCCGTCGTGGTGCCCGCCCACGACGAAGAACAACTGCTACCGGCCTGTCTGGACGCTCTGCGCGAAGCCAGCCGCCGCGCACCGCTCCCCGTCGACGTGCTGGTCGTCCTCGACTCGTGCGCGGACGGATCGGCTCGCATCGCCGCCGAGGCCGGCGTCCGCACGATGGAGGTGCAGGCGCGGAACGCGGGTCAGGCCCGGGCCGCGGGAGCGGCCGCGATGCTCGCCGACGACGGCGGGAACACCTGGCTGGCCTGCACCGACGCGGACTCCCGGGTGTCGCAGGACTGGCTGGTCGAGCAACTGCGCCTGGCCGAGGCCGGGGCGGACGTGGTGACCGGCGTCGTCGACGTGGACGACTGGTCGGAGTGGCCGCCCTCGACCGTGTCGGCGTACCGGGACGCCTACCGGCGCGGGATCCGGGGCGAGCAGCACGCTCACGTGCACGGCGCGAACCTCGGCCTGACCGGCGACGCGTACCGCCGGGCCGGCGGGTTCCGGCCGGTCGCGGTGGGCGAGGACCAGGCGCTGGTCCTCGCGGCCGCGGACGCGGGGCTGCGGGTGGTGGGCAGCACGCGGGTGCGCGTGCTGACCAGCGCACGCCGGGACGCCCGGGCCGCCGACGGCTTCAGCGGCTACCTGCACGCCCTGTAGGGCTGTTGGTCATTCCGTGTCGGCGGTGGTGAGCCCGGTACCGCCCGGGTTCGTGAGGTCCGGTTCGCCGGGCTGCCGGCCGGACACACCCGAGCCGCCGGTCGGAACGCTGGAGTCGGCCGGGGGCAAACCGGTCGGCCCGCTCGGCAGCCCGGTGTCCCCGGATCCGCTACCCGGCGCTTCCCTGGCCGGCCCGGCTTCGACGTCCTGATCGCCGTGCTCGCGCTCGTCGGCCGCCGACGACAGCGTGCCGCTCTCGGCCGGAGCCTGCTCGGCGATCCCGGCGCCCGCACCGGGATCGTTCGGGTTCTCGACGTCGGCGTACGCCGGAGGCGGCTGGGTCTCGTCACTCGTCATTCTGGGGACATGTCCACCGAGCAGACGGGGAAACACTGACGAACTAGGGCCGGCCCCAGGTCGAGCGGATCGCGGTGAGGTAGCCGTCTTCTCGGCGAGGTTCGCCGTGGAACGCGCCGGCCGTCGGCGGGGCGAAGAACGCGTGCCGCTCGGCCCGCGCCCAGGCCGCCGAAGCCGACACCCACCGCGACGCCCGCCGCCGCCACCCGGCCAGCCGCAGCGCGAAGCCGACCCGCGCAATCGAAACCTCGGTCATGACGTTCTCCCCTGTCGACGACGACCAGCTACCCGGGTCACGGGACCTCAATCCCCGGCTCGGAGCTGTATCGAGGGAGACCGAAAAAGAATGGAGCCCTGCGCCGATCGGGCGCAGGGCTCCATTATGGAACACGATCAGTCACCAGGCCAAGTCCCGGTGGAACGAGCCCAGGCCTGCGCGCCGGCCCGGTCGATCGCAGCCTTGACCACGCCGTAGATCGCACCCTGGATTGCGGACGCCAGTAGCACCTCGCGCCACGAGTATTCACTCTGGGTAGCGCCCGGCGCATCGTCCTCTCCGGCCACCCTCTTCCACACCTGCTTGAAGATGGCTCCGGCGACGAGCCCGCCGACCATACCGCTGGCCAGCCCGACCGGCCGGTAGGCGAGGGCGGAAGCCTTCATCGGCGGGCCGCCTTGCGCAGGATCCGCTCGGTCCTGGTCGTCGCCCGGCGGGACCGGATCGCGCGTCCACCCACGACCGCGGCCACCACCGCGACGACCGCACCGGCGACGGCGAGCAGCTTCGGCCGCGACTCCGGTGCCTTCAGCGTGTCGGCGGTCTGGCCTACCTGGACCTTGGCCTGGGCGGTCTTCTCGCCGGCCTTCTCGCGCAGCTGCGCGACCTTGACCTGGGCCTGCTCCTTGGTCTGGGCGACCTTGGCCTGGGCCTGGGCCTTCACGTCGGCCTTGGCGGCCAGCGCCTCGACCGTGTCACCGAGCTCGGCCCGGATCTCGGCGATCTCCGCGCGGAGCTGCGCCGGGTCCTTGGCGGGCTCGGTCGTGGCCGAACCCTTGTCGGCACTCATCGGTGGACACTCTCCTTCACGGTGTTGATGTCCTTCTTCACGCCGCTGACGGCTTCGGCGGGAACCGGCGGCGTCGCCTGCTGGATCTCCTTCTTGCCGGTCAGCGCGAGCACGCCGGCGACGGCGAACAGCACGACGGCGATGATCAGCGCGGACGCCCACACCGGGAGGACGACGGCCAGCCCGGCGATCGCGGCGGTCACCAGCGCGCCGACGCCGTACAGCGCGACGACACCCGCTCCGCCGAACATGCCGGCGCCGAGGCCCGCCTTCTTGCCCTTCTCGGTCAGCTCGAGCTGCGCGAGTCTCAGCTCGTCCTTGACGAGCGTGGAGACCTGATCGGACAGACGGGTGACGAGTTCGGCCGTCGACGCGTGCGCCGGGTCCAGACGCCCGGGAGAAGGGGTGGGCGCCGGCTCGGTCTGCGTTGCCATGGGACTCCTTCCATCAAAACTCGGAAATTCAGGTGAGCGAGCCTTCGGTGCTCGGACCCACTTCGTCGGCCTTGGTAGCGCCCCGGCTGCCGAGGGGCTGTTCCGGCCCGGTGGTGCTGTCGACCGTGGTCTGGGCCTCCAGCTCGGCGTTCAGTTCGGCGCCGAACAGAATCGCCATGCAGGAGATGTAGAGCCAGAGGTTGAGGACGATTACCCCGGCGAGCGCCCCGTAAGTCTTGTTGTAGCTACCGAAGTTGTTGACGTAGAACGAGAAGCCGGCCGACGCGATCAGCCAGAGGGCGGTGGCGACCACCGCACCCCAGGAGAGCCAGCGGAACTTCGCGTGCTGACGGTCGGGGGCGAACCGGTAGAGCAGGCTCAACCCGAACATCATGAGCACCGCGAGCAGCAACCACCGGCCGATGTTCACGGTCGCGCTGGCGAACGAGCCCAGGTGGACCGCATCCATCACCGGCGGCACCACCGCGACGAGCAGAATCGCCACGACGAAGGCGACGATCGCGCCGAGCGTCATGAGGATGGCCAGTCCGCGCTTCTTCAGGAAGTTGCGCTCGTCGACCTCGTCGTACGCGGTGTTGACGGCCTGGATCATGCCGTTCATGCCACCGGACGCGCTCCACAGCACCGCGGCCAGCGAGATGATCAGGCCGATCGACAGCCCCTTGCCACTCGCGCCGGTCGCCGCCGTGATCGGGTCGGTGATCACCGATTTCACGTCGTTGGACAGGCTCGCGGTGAGGTCGTCGATCTGGTCGGCGATCACGTCCGGGCTGGCTACCAGCCCGTACACGGTGATCGCGCCGATCGCTGCCGGGATCAGCGCCAGCCAGGCGTAGAACGCGGCCGCGGCGGCGGCGGTCGAGATCTGGTCGTCCTTGAACTCCCGGACCGTGCGGACCAGCACGTCTTTCCAGCCCCGGGCCGGAATCTGAGTGGGCTTCGTCGCTTGGCGTCCGCGCGTGTTCCCGCCCGCGGAGACAGCGGTCATCCGGCTGCACCCCCTCCTGTACCGATCAGGCGTTCGTATGCCTCCCCATACCCCGGGTGACGAATGTCAATGCCCGCTGAGTCGAATCGGTGCAGAGCAATGTCGGCGGATTGTCCGGTCCACCCTGTTATCTCGGCGTCAAAGTCCGTAGTCTGGTCGGGATGGAGTGGTTCAGCAGCCAGCCGCTTCCCCCCGTGCGCCTCGGCGTGCGCCCAGGTCGCGTCAGCGAGGGAGCCGCCATGACCGCACCGGAAGCCGAATGGACGTTGGCCGAACACGAGCACGGCGTCGAGGTCCGCACCGTGGCCGAGAGCACCGGCTCGCCGGTCCGCGAGACCCTCACCGTGGCCACCGCCCGGGGAGAGAGCGGGCTCACGACCGTGACCGTCGAGGGCGAGGTCGACATGCTCACCGCGCCGATGCTCAGCTCGGTGGTCGACGAAGAGCTCGACCGCGGGTGCGACCGCATGCTGATCGACCTACGCCCGGTGACGTTCCTCGGGTCGAGCGGGCTCACCGCGTTGATCGCGATGGCCCGCCGCTGCGCGGCCGATCAGATCCAGCTGCGACTCGTCGCCGACGGCCCCAGCGTGCTGCGCCCGCTGGAGATCACCGGCCTGGCCACCGCGTTCACCACCGTCACCGACCCTCGGGACGCCTGGTAGAACGTCAGTCGGTCGTGACGTCGACCTCGTCCGGAACCTCTTCGTCGACGAGTACCGGAACCGGCAGCAGCCCCGCGTAGACGCGCTCGGTGTCGGCGGCCACCCGGGTCCACTCGTACCGCGAGCGCACCCGGTCCGCCCCGGCCACGCCGAACCCGAGATGACGCACCGGGTCGCCGAGCAGCGAGCGCACCGCGTCCGCCAGTTGATCCGGACGCCGGGGCGCCACGTGCAGACCGGTGACCCCGTCGACCACGACGTCGGTCGCGGGACCGACCGCGGTGACGACGACCGGCACCCCGCAGGCCATCGCCTCGAGGACGGCCGCCGCGCTACCGGGGCCGCGCCACGGGACGCAGACCGCCGCGTCGGCGGAGCGCAGCAGACGGGGGCGCGCCTCCGGGACCGCGTCGTCGTACTCGGTGGCGTCCCGGAAGTCGGTCCGGTCGACCACGCCGAGGTGGGCCGCACCCTTGCGCAGCCGCTCCACTTCGTCGATGTCACCGGGCCCGGCCAGTACCACCAGCTCGACCTCCGGCAGCCCGCGCAGGGCGGCGATCATGGTCTCGATGCCGCTCAGCGGCGAGATCTCGCCCACCACCAGCACCCGGGCGACGCTCGGGCGCGGGTCGACCGGGCCGCTGGGCTCGAAGCGGGCGGTGTCGACGCCGGCCGGAATCATCCGGACGCGGTCGCGCGGCGCGCCCATCCGGGTCAGTTCTTCGATCTCGTCGTCGCTGCGGGCGACGATCGCGTCGCTCGATCGGGCCAGCGCGACCTCGAGCTGGATCCGGTTCGCGAGCCCCGGGCTCACCGGACCGGCACCCCGGCGCTGCTCGGCACCGAACGCGCCGAACGTCTGGACCAGCGGAACCGGCGCCTCGGACGGCCCGCCGCCGATCAGTGCGGTCTCACGCAGTTGCCGTCGCGCGGCCGCCGCGGCCAGCCCGCCGCCCCACGAGTACGCGTGGATGACGTCCGGGAGGTCCTCGCGCCAGGCCGCGGCCAGCGCCTGCCCGAACGACCCGAGCAGCGGCGACACCTGGCTCTCGGGAACCGGACCGACCGGGCCGGCGTCGATCTGCCGGATCACCACGCCCGATGACAGCCGCTCCCGTTCCGGCCGGGCCGAGTCCTCGCGCCTGGTGTAGATGACGACCTCGTGCTCCCGGCCGGCCAGCCCGGCCGCCAGCGAACGCAGATCACCGGCGAAGCCACGCTCACGGGCGGTGAGCAACTCTGCCGGCGGTGACACCAACGCGATTCTCATGAACAACTGCCCTCCTGGAGCCGGTTCGGTAGGGACGAGTACCGCTCCGTACCCCACGCTAAGCCCGGCTGCCGTTCTGGTGCCTCCATTTCCGGCCCAAGTTCTGCCTACTCCTCTATTCGAGGACCGACAGCACAACCGGTGGATCTTCTATGTCACACGGTTGTTGCCGAGCCCGCCAGTCGGGGGCGCATGAGGACCGACCTACAAATCGTGCCGAAACACGTGTGTGACCCCGGGAGGCCCGGGTATGGGTGCTGTGGCCCTCACAGCACCTGGTTGCGGCATTACCGCAGGCCACCTGCTGTAGGGCGGAGACGAGTCCGTCGCGTGCGGGTGCAGACCAGGCGCCCCGCGACGAGGAAATCGACGAGGAAATCAACGCCGGGAAACAGCATCCCAGGCGCTGGGCGATTGGCGAATCCCCTAACACCGATCGGCATAGGCGGCTCGCCCGCAGCGGCCGCCAGCGGAAGGAGCAAGCGTGAGCACCATCGAGCGCTCCATCGACGTCCGAGTCCCGGTGTCCACGGCTTACAACCAGTGGACCCAGTTCGAGACGTTTCCCCAGTTCATGGAGGGCGTCGAGGAAATCACCCAGGTGACCGACCTCCGCACCCACTGGCGCACGAACATCGCCGGGGTCAAGCGCGAGTTCGACGCCGAGATCACCGAGCAGCGCCCCGACGAGCGGGTGGCCTGGAAGTCCGTCGACGGCGAGGAGCAGGCGGGCGTCGTCACGTTCCACCGCCTCGACGACGAGAACACCCGGATCATGCTGCAGCTCGACTTCCACCCCGAGGGCGTCGTCGAGAAGGCCGGTGACGCGCTCGGGATCGTGTCGCACCGGGTCAAGGGCGACCTCGAGCGGTTCAAGACGTTCATCGAGGACCACGGCGCGGCCACCGGCGCCTGGCGCGGCGACAAGGACGCGCCTCCGCAGCGGAACGCGCCCCGGACCGAGGAGGACCCGAACGCGATCGCCCACGGCGCACCGCCCGTGACGACGGCCGGCGGGATCGACCCGGTCACCGGACGCTCCACGGTCTCGCACGACGAAGCCCAGCGCGCCCACGACGAGGGACGTCCGCTGACTTGATCCGACCATCGGCCGGCCCGGGCGCAGACCGCAGTGGTCGTGCGCCGGGCCGGCCGAGCCGGGCCTTGCCTACCCGGCCAACCGTGAAAGAGGGGATCCGGTGCCCGCGACTCTTCGCTCCGCACAACCCGCGTTTTCGTCGTCTCCCGCCGCTGACCCCCGGTCGTCGACCGGGTCCGCTACCGCTCGGACCGCCGTCGATGACGCGGTCGAGGTGATCTGCCCGGCCACCGCCGAGCAACTTCCGGTCCTGCGCGCGATCGCCACGTCGATCGCGCTGCGCGCCGACGCCGACCTGGATCGGGTGGCCGACCTGCGGCTGGCCGTCGACGAGGCCTGCACGGCCCTGGTCCGCGCGGCCGGTCCGGGTGAGCCGCTGCACTGCCGCTTCACCTCCCACCCGGACGCCGTGGAGCTGGAGGTCGCGGTCTGGTCGGAGTACCCGGCGACGCCCGAGGACGAGATCGGGGCGCTGCTGCTGGCCAGCCTGACCGACCGGCTGGCCACCGAGATCCAATCCCTCGACGACGGCTACGAGCTGCGCAGCTCGCTGCTGGTCAGCGTGCGGAGGGAACGCTCGTGACCGATAGCGGCACCGGCACCGACCTCCGGGACCCCGAGCTCCGCACGGGCGACCCGGACGCCGAGCCGGAGCTGAGCCCCGAGGCCGACCTGGGCCTCCGCGGCCAGCGCGACCTCTGGGGCGAGTCCGACACCGCGTCCGAGGCCGAACCGCGCAAACGCCGCCGCGAACCGGCGGACGGCTACGCCTCGACCGCGCTCACCGCCCACCTCACCGAACGGGCCGGCAAGCGGCTCGACTACGACGACTACTCGACCGTCGCTCCGCTGTTCGAGGAGTACGCCGGGTTGGCGTCCGACGACCCCCGGCGGGCCGAGCTGCGCGAGCAGCTCGTCACCGTGCACCTGCCGCTGGCCCGGCACATCGCCCGGCGGTTCGCCAACCGCGGCGAGCGGCTGGAAGACCTCGCCCAGGTGGCGATGGTCGGGCTGATCCAGGCGATCGACCGGTTCGATCCGTTCCGTGGCGTCGAGTTCCTGTCGTTCGGTATCCCGACGATCATGGGCGAGGTCCGGCGGCACTTCCGTGACCAGGGCTGGTCGGTGCGGGTTCCGCGTCGGCTCAAGGAGCTGCACCTGTCGATCAACGCGGCGGTCAGCGAGCTGTCCCAGCACAACGGGCGCGCGCCGACCGCGAGCGAGCTGGCGGCGCACCTCGGGCTCTCCCGCGAGGAGGTCCTCGAGGGCCTGGAGGCCGCGAACGCCTACCAGTCGACGTCGCTGGACACCCCGGTCGGCGCCGAACCGGACGCGCCCTCGCTGGTCGACACGCTCGGCGGCGAGGACTCGGCGATCGACGCGGTCGAGTACCGGCAGGCGCTGGCCCCGCTGCTGGCGAAGATCCCGCCGCGGGAGCGCCGGGTGCTCGCGCTGCGCTTCTTCGGCAACCAGACCCAGACGCAGATCGCGGCCGAGATCGGCGTGTCCCAGATGCACGTCTCCCGCCTGCTGGCGGCGACCCTGGCCAAGCTCCGCTCCGGCCTGCTGGAGGAGTAGGCCCTACGCTCTGAGCGCGGCGAGCAGGGCCGCGTGCGCCGCCCGGACGACGAGCTCGGGCGGCGTGCCGTCGGGCTGCTCGGTCCAGGCCACGCACGCCTCGTCGACGAACCCCAGGTACCCGCGCAGCGCGATCTCGAGCGCCGGGCCCGGTGCGCACCCGCCGGCCACCGCGTCCGCCCGCAGGACGTCCAGCACCTCGGCCCGGACGTCGGCGAACAGGGCCCGGACCGCCGGGTCGGCCGCGTGCCGTCCCCGGTAGAGGGCGATCCAACCCACCCGCCGTTCTCCCACGAACCCGACGAACGCGCCGATGCCCGCGCGGAGCCGCTCCGACGGCTCGGCCACGTCGGCGACGGCCCGCAGGCGTCTCCGCAGGTCGTCCGCGGCCTCGGTCAGCACGGCGACGTACAGCCCGTGCTTGCTCCCGAAGTGGTGGTGGACGAGCGCCGGCGACGCCCCGACCTCCGCGGCCACGTCGGCGACCGAGACGTCGGCGTACGACGCGGCCGCGAACGCCCGGCCGCCGGCCGCCAGCAACTCGGCCCGTCGCTCGGCCGGGCTGAGCCGCCGACGGGGGCGTCGATCCGCGGTACGCATGGCGCTATCCTATTGACTCGCAACTCAATAGCGACGGGAGCGTCTCGTGAGCGGCTGGACCGAGCACGTGATCTGGTGGCACGTGTATCCCCTGGGCTTCCTCGGCGCCGAGAAGGAGGCCACCCCGGCGGTGCGGCACCGGCTCCCCCGCCTCGAGGGCTGGCTCGACTACCTGGTCGAGCTGGGGTGCAACGGTCTGCTGCTCGGCCCGGTCTTCCGGTCGTCGACACACGGCTACGACACCGTCGACCACTTCACGATCGACCCGCGCCTGGGCACGTCCGACGACCTGCGGTCGCTGATCGAGGCCGCGTCCGCCCGCGGGGTGCGGGTGCTGCTCGACGGCGTCTTCAACCACGTCGGACGGGACCACCCGCTGGTGCGCGAGCACCCGGGCTGGTTCACCGGCGGCACGTTCGAGGGCCACGACATCCTGCGTGAGCTGAACCACGACAACCCGGCGGTCGCGGCCTACGTCGCCGACGTGATGCGCCACTGGCTGCGGGCGGGCGTCGCCGGGTGGCGGCTCGACGCGGCCTACGCGGTGGCCCCGGAGTTCTGGCGGAAGACCGTCGGGCCGGTGCGGGAGGAGTTCCCCGACGCCTGGTTCCTGGGCGAGATGATCCACGGCGACTACGCCGGTTACGTGGCCGCCAGCGGCATCGACTCGGTCACCCAGTACGAGCTCTGGAAGGCGATCTGGAGCTCGCTGGCCGACCGCAACCTGTTCGAGCTGTCGTGGGCGCTCAAGCGGCACGCCGAGTTCGCGGCCGCGTTCGTCCCCCAGACGTTCCTCGGCAACCACGACGTGACCCGGCTGGCCGACCAGGTCGGTGACGACCGGCACCTCGGGCACGCGATCGCGGTGCTGGCGACCGTGCCCGGCGTGCCCAGCGTCTACGCGGGCGACGAGCAGGCGTTCCGCGGGCGGAAGGAAGACCGGCCGGGCGGCGACGACGCGGTCCGGCCGGCGTTCCCCGACTCGCCCGACGACCTGGCCCCGTACGGGTGGCCGGTCTACCGGCTGCACCAGGAGCTGTTCGGCCTCCGCCGACGCCACCCCTGGCTGACGCATGGGGGCCTCTCCGCCGAGCACGTCGCCAACGAGTCGCTCGTCTACCGCGTCACCGGGCCGGACGGGCAGCACCTGCTGGTCGCGCTGAACGTCGGCGACGACCCGCTGCCGGTGCCGGGTGGGTACTCGGCCGGCGCCGGAACCCTGGAGAACGGTTCGGTGCCCGGACACGCGTTCGCGGTTCTGCTTCCTGGGTAACGCAGGGCCATGCAGACCGTTCGCCTGTCGATCCCAGCGCCCCCGGACCGCGTGTTCGCCGTCCTCACCGACGGCTGGGCCTACGCCAGCTGGGTGGTCGGCGCCAGCCACATCCGGAACGTCGACGACGGCTTCCCGGCGGTGGGGACCCGGATCCACCACAGCGTCGGCGGGTGGCCGGCGATGGTCGAGGACACCTCCGAGGTGCTGGAGGTCGAGCCGGACCGGCTGCTGGTGCTGAAGGTGAAGGTCTGGCCGCTGTTCGGCGGCATCGTCCGGGTCGAGCTGGAGCCGGACGGCGAGGGGACGATGGCCGTCATGTCCGAGGAGTTCGTCGACGGGCCGGGCAAGTTCGTGCCCGAGCCGCTGATCGCCCCGCTGCTCAACGCGCGCAACCGGGAGTCGCTCCGGCGGCTGGCCGACCGGGCCGTGAACGACGACCGCTACGCCGCCGGCGGCGCCGAGCACCGCTAGCGGTACACCTGCTCGTTCAGCGCGCGGATCAGAGCGGCGTAGGTGGAGCCGCCGAGCGCGTTGCGCTTGAGCGCCGAGTGGGCCGCGTTGCTGCCCGGCCCGCCGTGCACGCCCCCGCCCGGGTGCGCGGACGCGCTGGCCAGGTACAGCCGGTCGATCGGGGTGTCGGCCCGGCCGAGCCCCGGCACCGGCCGGAAGAACAGCTGCTGGTGGATGGCCGCGGTGCCGAGGTTGGCCACCCCCTCGGGCAGCGACGGGTTCCCGTGGGTGACCGCGTGCGTGCTCAGCACCCGGCGGGCGACGATCCGGTCGGCGAAGCCCGGGGCGTGCTTCTCGAACAGCGCCTGGACCTTGTCGGCGTGCCGCTCGGTCTCGCCGGGCTTCCAGTCGTGCCCGTGCGGGACGTGCGTGTAGGCCCAGAGCGACTCGCCGTTCCCCGGTGCCCGGGACGGATCCGCTACCGCCATCTGGCCGGCCAGCACGAACGGGTGCTCGGGGATGCGGCGACGGGCCAGGTCGGCGCCGTACTGGGTGAGCCCGTCGAGGTCGACGCCGAGGTGCACGGTGCCGGCCCGCCGGGCTTCCTCGGCCGTCCACGGCACCCGGTCGGACAGCGCCCAGTCGATCTTGATGATCGCGTTGTCCCAGGCGAACCGGTTCAGGTCGTCGACCATCCGCGGGGGTAGGTGCTTCTCCCCCACCAGCTCCCGGTAGAGGTAGGGCGCGGCGACGTCGGCGATCACGGCCTTGCGGGCCTGGATCAGCGCGCCGGACGCCGTCCGGACCCCACCGGCGTGGCCGCGCGCGACCAGCACCCGCTCGACCGGCTCGGAACAGCGCAGCATCCCGCCCGCCGCCTCCAGCCGGGAGACCAGCGCGCCGGTCAGCGCGCCGGCGCCGCCCTCGGGCACCGGGAAGCCGTGGAACTGGCCCAGCATCGCCAGCAGCCAGCCGAACACCGACGACGCGGCGCTCTCCGGCTGCAGGTCGGTGTGGAGCGCGTTCCCGGCCAGCAGGATCTTCGCGCCCTCCCCGGAGAACGTCTCGCTGACGTACTGCTTGACCGGCTGCACGGCGAACCGCGCGAACCGCAGCGCGTCCGCGACCCCGAGCGAGCCGAGCAGCCCGGCCGCCGCCCGGACCGGCGGGAACGGCTGGAACAGCGCGTTGATCAGCTGGTCGGAGACACCGCGGAACCGCTCGGCCTCGGCCCGCCAGGCGTCGCCGTCGCCGGGGGCGAACTGCTCGACCGAGGCCGCGGTCTCGTCCAGGTCGCGGGAGAGCACCGCGGCCCGGTCGTCCGGGAGGACGTGGGCCAGCACCCGCGGCGCGTTCAGCCAGCGCAGCCCGTGCCGCTCGAGCTCGAGCCCGGCCAGCACCGGCGACGCCCCGCCCAGCGGGTAGAACGCGCTGCACAGGTCGGCCGTGTAGCCGGGGCTGATCTCGTCGCTGCGGACCGCTCCGCCCGGCTGGTCGGCCGCCTCCAGTACGAGCACGTGCCAGCCCCGGTCGGCGAGCAGGTTCGCCGCGACGAGCCCGTTGTGCCCGGCGCCGACGACGACCGCGTCGACCGTCTCGGTCGGTGCGCTCATCGGCGCGCCCGGCCGAAGACGGTGGAGGCGGTGGCCAGCGCGAGCACCGCGCCGCCGACGGCCAGCACGGCCGGCTTCCGCGAGGCCGCCCAGGCCTGCCAGCTGTGCGACTTGGCCTGGTCGTCGAAGATGCCGTGGGCCCCCCGGTCCTGGGTGTCGTCGAGCGGCTTGGCCAGGTTGTCCTTCCAGGCCCCGGCGTCGATCCGCTCCGACGTCTGCTGGCTGTCGACGCCCTTACGGGCGAGGTAGTGGTCGAGCAGCCGCGGGATGAACTTGTCGCCCCACCGGGTGGCGACCGTGATCAGGCCGACGTCCAGCATCCGCTGGCCGGTCTCGGACGCCCGGACGATCGCCTCGGCGCCCACCTCGGGCTGGTAGATCGGCGGCACCGGCTGGGGGTGCCGGGGCAGCCGGGTCCGGACCCAGCCGAACTGCGGCGTGTTCATCGCGGGCAGGTTCACCTGGCTGATCCGCACGTTGCTGCCGGTCGCGCGGAGCTCCACCCGGAGGGAGTCGGTGAAGCCCGCGACCGCGTGCTTGGACGCGCAGTACGGCGCCTGCAGCGGGATCGACCGGTAGGCCAGCGACGACCCGACCTGCACGATCGTGCCGGAGTCGCGCGTGCGCATCCGCTTGAGCGCGGCCAGCGTGCCGTTCACGAAGCCCAGGTACGTGACCTCGGTGACCCGCTTGAACTCGGCCGCGGTGACGTCCCAGGTGTAGGCGAACACGCTGGCCATCGCGTTGTTCACCCAGACGTCGATCGGCCCGAGCTCGGCTTCGACCCGGGCGGCGGCCGCCTCCACGGCGTCCGCGTCGGAGACGTCGGTGGGGATGACGAGCGCGTCGGCCGCGCCGTTCTCCAGGGCCTGGGCACGGGCGGCGGTGAGGCCGGCGTGACCGCGGGCGATCAGCCCGAGCGCGGCCCCGCGCTTCGCGAACGCGAGGGCGGCAGCGCGGCCCACGCCTGCGCTGGCGCCGGTCACAACCACCACTGGGGCACCGGACGCTGTCGGCATGGTCGTTCGTCTCCTCGGTTCGGCTCGGGTGCACCGACGAGGTGCCCGAGCGATCCGGGGGGCAAACGGCCTCAGCCGGCGATTGTGAGCGCGTGCACCTCGCCGGAGAGGAGCAGGGTGCCGTCGAGCAGGCCGGCCACGAGGAGCTTCTGGCCGATCGGCAGCGCGGACAGGACCCGGCGACGACCGTCGACCGTGATCGTGGCGCCGTCGGTGAGCTGCACGACCAGCTCGGCGTGGACCCGGCGGCCGTCCTGGACGTCGACGATCGTCGCCGTGCCCTCGTTGACGTCGACCGCGCTGATCGTGCCGATCAGCTCGACGTGCTGCCCCCGGCGACGACGGTCGCGGACGACCTGCGCGTCGGAGACGGCGGCGGTGGCGAAGAGCTGGTCGGACGTCATCTGATCTCCCTCGGCTGCGAACCTGCTGACAACCGGGAGATCGGGCCCGAACGGTCGCGCCCGAAGTGCGCTTCAGTCGCAGGTCAGGAGTGGCGGTAGGAGTCGCGGAGGGATCGGGCGGCGATGTCTCGGAGGACCCGGTCGGCGGCCTCGGCGCTCACCTCTCCCTCGCTGCGCAGGTTGAGCACCGCCGCCTGCTCGGCCTCGCGCAGGTGCTTCGACACCTTCGTGACGTCGAAGATCCGCTGCTGGACCTCGTCGGGCAGGTCCTCGCGGAGATCCGGCACCGAGCGCGCGTACCGCTTCCGGACGGCGCCGGCCACCTCGTCGTCCACCCGGCCGTCGGCGTGGAGCTCGTCGAGACGGGCCAGGGCCGCACCGGCGGCCAGCGCGCGGGCGCGGCCGATGTCGTCCTGTTCCTCGTCCGACGACCGGACGCCGAGCGCCCGCACCAGCCAGGGCAGCGACAGACCCTGGCCGACCAGCGTCACGACGACGACCGCGATCGCTGCGAACAGCACCACCGGACGCCCGGGGAAGTCGTCCGGGAGGGCCAGCGCAGTGGCGAGCGTCACCACCCCGCGCATCCCGGCCCAGGACACCACCACCGACTCGCGCCACCCGTGCCCCTGGTCGACGGATTTCCGCATCCGGCGGCCGGCCACCCACCCGAGCGGCAGCACGAACAGCGCCCGGGTGGCGACCGCGGCCAGGCACACGGCCAGCGCCACCCCGGCGCCGTAGGTCGGCACGCCCGGGTCGGCCACGACCTTGACCAGCTCGAACCCGACCAGACCGAACGCGAACCCGCCGATCAGCCAGTCGAGGACCCGCCAGACCGTGTTGCCGGCCAGGAACCCGGCGCCGGTGTACGCGTCGCTGCCCCGCTCGCCCAGCATCAGCCCGGCGACGACCACCGCGAGCACCCCTGAACCGCCCAGCTCCTCCATCGCCAGGTAGGCGCCGTAGGGCAGCAGCAGCGACAGCCCGACCTCGGCCCGAGGATCGGACAGGTGGCTGATCATCGTCCGCCCCAGCCATCCGACGAGCAGCCCGACCAAGGGCGCGACCAGCACCGATACCGCCAGCGTGCCGGCGCCGTCAGGTACCGAGAGCGAGCCGGTCAGTGCGGCCGACACGGCCATCGTGTAGACGACCAACGCGACCGCGTCGTTGATCAGACCCTCGCCCTCCAGCACCGAGACCAGCCGCTTCGGCAGCCCGAGCCGCCCGGCCAGCGACGTGGCCGCGACCGGGTCGGGCGGCGAGACGATCGCCCCCAGCGCGATCGCCGCCCACAGCGGCAGGCTCGGGTCGACCCAGCGGGCGACCACCGCGACCACCGCGGTCGTCACCAGGACCAGGCCGACCGCCAGCGCGAGCAGCGCCTTCCAATTCCGGGTGAAGTCCCGGCGAGAGCTGCGCTGAGCGGCCGCGAACAACAGCGGCGGAAGGAACAGTGGAAGGACCAGATCGGGGTCGATCAGCTCCCGCGGGGCATGCGGCAACAGGGCCAGCACCGCGCCGACGAGGGTCAGCGCCACCGGGGCCGGAACGCCGAACCGGTCGGCGAGCGGACTGACGAGGACGACCCCGAGGAGCAGGACCAGGACGATGACCAGAGAACTCACGGCCGGAGAGCTACCCCGTAACGAAAGCGAGAACCTACTCACTCACGGCCCCCGGTCTGCGCGCCGACCCCCGGAGGGCGGAGGATTGCACCGGGCCTCGATGGGGCAGATCTCGATCCAGACACTTGTTCACGAGGAGGCACGATGCAGGTGTGGGCCGGCACCAGTTACCCACTGGGTGCGACCTACGACGGCGTCGGCACGAACTTCGCGCTGTTCTCCGAAGCCGCGTCGAAAGTCGAAGTCTGCCTGTTCGACGACAGCGGCGCGGAGGAGAGATACGCCCTCCCCGAGGTGGACGGATTCGTCTGGCACGGGTACCTGGCCGGTATCCAGCCCGGCCAGCGGTACGGGTTCCGGGTCCACGGGCCGCACGACCCGCAGTCCGGCGTCCGCTGCAACCCGAACAAGCTGCTGCTCGACCCGTACGCGAAGGCGATCGACGGCGACGTCGACTGGGACAACTCGCTGTTCGGCTACAACTTCGACTCGCCGAACGAGCGCTCGGACTCCGACTCCGCCCGCCACCTGCCCAAATGCGTCGTCGCGAACCCGTACTTCGACTGGGCCGACGACCGCTCGCCGCGCCACCAGTACCACGACACGGTCATCTACGAGACCCACGTCCGCGGACTGACCATGCAGCACCCGGGCGTGCCGAAGGCGCTGCGGGGCACCTATGCGGGCATCGGGCACCCGTCGGTCATCGAGCACCTGAAGAAGCTCGGGGTCACCGCGCTCGAGCTCATGCCCGTGCACCACTTCGTCCACGACCACTACCTGGTGGAGAAGGGGCTGCGTAACTACTGGGGCTACAACACGATCGGTTTCCTCGCCCCGTACTCCGGTTACAGCGGCACCGGCACCCGCGGCCAGCAGGTCCAGGAGTTCCGGGCCATGGTCAAGGCGCTGCACAACGCCGACATCGAGGTCATCCTCGACGTCGTCTACAACCACACCGCCGAGGGCAACCACCTCGGGCCGACGCTGAGCTTCCGCGGTATCGACAACCGCACGTACTACCGGCTGGTCGACGACCAGCCCGAGTACTACATGGACTACACCGGCACCGGCAACAGCCTGAACGTCCGCCAGCCGCACTCGCTGCAGCTGATCATGGACTCGCTGCGGTACTGGGTCACCGAGATGCACGTCGACGGGTTCCGGTTCGACCTCGCGGCGACGCTGGCCCGCGAGTTCTACGACGTCGACCGGCTCTCGACCTTCTTCGAGGTCATCCAGCAGGACCCGATCGTCAGCCAGGTGAAGCTGATCGCCGAGCCGTGGGACGTCGGGCCCGGTGGCTACCAGGTCGGCAACTTCCCGCCGCTGTGGACCGAGTGGAACGGCCGGTACCGGGACACGGTCCGGGACTTCTGGCGTGGCGAGCCGGGCACGCTGGGCGAGTTCGCGTCCCGCATCTCCGGGTCGGCCGACCTGTACCAGCACGACGGGCGCCGCCCGGTGGCCAGCATCAACTTCGTGACCTGCCACGACGGGTTCACGCTGAACGACCTGGTCTCGTACAACGAGAAGCACAACACGGCCAACGGCGAGGACAACAAGGACGGCGAGAGCCACAACCGGTCCTGGAACTGCGGCGCCGAGGGCCCGACCGACGACAAGGCGATCCTCGAGCTGCGGGCCCGCCAGAGGCGGAACTTCCTGGCGACGATGCTGCTCTCCCAGGGCGTCCCGATGATCGGGCACGGCGACGAGCTGGGCCGCAGCCAGCAGGGCAACAACAACGCCTACTGCCAGGACAGCGAGATCTCCTGGGTCGACTGGAAGGACGCCGACGAGGGGCTGACGCACTTCGTCCGGCAGCTGGCGGCCTTCCGGGCCGAGCACCCGGTGTTCCGGCGGCGCCGCTTCTTCGACGGACGCCCGGTCCGCCGCGGAGCCGGGACGCCGCTCAACGACATCGAGTGGTTCACGCCGGACAGCCAGGAGATGACCGAGGACGACTGGGAGAGCGACTTCGGCCGCGCGATCATGCTGTTCCTCAACGGCGACGGGATCCGCGAGCTGGGCCCCCAGGGCGACCAGATCACCGACGACTCGTTCGTGCTGTGCTTCAACGCGCACTGGGAGCCGATCGACTTCACGATGCCGCCCAGTGAGTACGCGACGAAATGGCGGGTGGCGATCGACACCTCCGCCCCGGACGACGGAGACGATCGAGTGGCCGAGGCCGGTGGAACGATCGCGGTCGAGTCGCGGTCGCTGCTCGTGCTGCAGCGGGTGATCTCGTGAACGCGGTTCGCGGCACCTACCGGGTGCAGGTGCAGCCGGCGTTCGACCTGCACGCGGCGGCCGGGCTGGCCGAGTACCTGCGCGACCTGGGCGCGACCCAGCTCTACTCGGCGCCGCTGCTGCAGTCCTCGCCGGGCTCGCAGCACGGGTACGACGTGGTGGACCCCTCGCACGTGAACACCGAGCTCGGCGGCCCATCCGCGTTCGCCGAGCTGACGACGACGCTGCGGAAGCACGGTCTCGGCCTGGTCGTCGACATCGTGCCCAACCACGTCGGGGTCGCGGTGCCGCACGCGAACCCGGCCTGGTGGGACGTGCTGAAGCTGGGGGCTTCCTCGGAGTACGCCCGGTGGTTCGACGTCGACTGGGGCCGGGGCCGCATCCTCATCCCGGTACTCGGGTCCGACGACGACGTCTCGGCGCTGACCGTCGAGGACGGCGAGCTGCGCTACTACGACCACCGGTACCCGATCGCGCCCGGAACCGGTGAGGGCACCCCGCAGGAGGTGCACGACCGGCAGCACTACCAGCTGGTCGACTGGCGCCGGGGCGACTCCGAGATCACCTACCGGCGGTTCTTCGCGATCGCCGACCTGGCCGGGCTGCGCGTCGAGGACCCGACGGTCTTCAACGCGACCCACGGCGAGATCCTCCGCTGGTACGCCGAGGGCGGCCTGGACGGGCTGCGCGTCGACCACCCGGACGGCCTGCGCGACCCGGGCGAGTACCTCCAGCGCCTGCACATGGGCGCGCCCGACGCCTGGCTGGTCGTCGAGAAGATCGCCGAGCCCGGCGAGGAGCTCCCGGACTGGCCGATCGACGGGCTGACCGGCTACGACGCGCTCGGCGAGGTCGGCGCGCTGTTCGTCGACCCGGCCGCCGAGGACGCGTTCACCGCGCTCGACACCGAGCTGACCGGCGTCGCCACCGACTATCCGGGGCTGCTGTACGCGTCCAAGAAGGACGTCGCCACCGGAATGCTGCGGGCCGAGCTGCGCCGGCTGGCCCGGCTGGTGACCGGGGAGAACGCTCCCGAAGTGGAGGCGGCGCTGGCCGAGGTGCTGGCCGCGTTCCCGGTCTACCGGTCGTACCTGCCGTTCGGGGTGCACCACCTCGAGGAGGCGCTGGCGACCGCCCGCGAGAGGCGGCCCGACCTGGGCCCGGCGCTCGATGCGCTGGCCCCGCGGCTCGCCGACCCCGACGACCAGCTCGCGATCCGGTTCCAGCAGACCTCCGGCGCGGTGATGGCCAAGGGCGCCGAAGACACCGCGTTCTACCGGTGGACCCGGTTCGTCGCGCTCAACGAGGTGGGTGGTGACCCGCAGCGGTTCGGTGCACCGGTGTCGGACTTCCACGACGCCGCCGCCGTCCGGCACGCGTCCTGGCCCCGGGGCATGACGACGCTCTCGACGCACGACACGAAGCGGTCGGAAGACGTGCGGGCCCGAATGGCGGTCCTGGCCGAGATCCCCGACGAGTGGGCCGACGTCGTCCGGCGCTGGCGGGAGCTGGCCCCGGTACCGGACGGATCGATCGCTCACCTGCTCTACCAGACGATCGCCGGCACCTACCCGATCAGCGTCGAGCGCCTGAAGGCGGCGATCGAGAAGTCGGCTCGGGAGGCCCGGACGATCACCTCGTGGAACCACCCGAACGAGGAGTTCGAGTCGGCCCTGAACGCGGCCATCGACACGTTGCTGGCCTCGTCCGAGGTGGCCGCGTTCGCCGAGCGGATCACCCCGTACGGCTGGAGCAACGCGCTCGGCCAGAAGCTGGTCCAGCTGACGATGCCCGGCATCCCGGACACGTACCAGGGCACCGAGCTGTGGGACAACTCGCTGGTCGACCCGGACAACCGCCGTCCGGTCGACTTCGACGCCCGGCGCAAGCTGCTGGCCCGCCTGGACGACGGCTGGCTGCCCCCGGTGGACGCCGAGGGCGCGGCCAAGCTGCTCGTCACGTCGCGGGCGCTGCGGCTGCGCCGGGACTCGCCGGAGCTGTTCGAGTCCTACGCGCCGGTCGCCGTGACCGGACCGGCCGCCGCCCACGCGATCGCGTTCGACCGCGGTGGAGCGATCACGGTCGCGACCCGGCTGCCGGTCGGGCTGGAGCGCCGGGGCGGCTGGGGCGACACCGTGCTGGCGCTGCCCGACGGGGAGTGGCAGGACGAGCTGACCGGCTCCGTGTACTCGACCGGCGCCGACGGCCCGGCCGGTTTGGTCGACGTCCTTTCGCGGTATCCGGTGGCTCTCCTGAGGAGGGCGACGTCGTGACGAGCTTCTCGCTGTGGGCCCCCACGCCGTCCCGCGTCCGGCTGCGGGCCGGGGGCCGGGACACCGACATGCAGGGCTCCCCGGACGGGTGGTGGCGGGCCGAGCTCCCGGACGCCGGCCCCGGCACCGACTACGGCTTCGTGCTCGACGACGACGCCCAGCCGCTGCCCGATCCGCGGGCGGCCTGGCTGCCGGACGGCGTCCACTCGCTGTCGCGGGTGTACGACCAGTCGGCGTACGAGTGGGGCGACCAGGCCTGGACCGGGCGCCGGCTCGCGGGCAGCGTCGTCTACGAGCTGCACGTCGGCACGTTCACGCCGGACGGGACGTTCGACGCGGCGATCGAGCGGCTCGACCACCTGGTCGAGCTGGGCGTCGACCTGGTCGAGCTGCTGCCGGTGAACGGCTTCAACGGCGAGTACAACTGGGGCTACGACGGCGTCGCCTGGTACGCCGTGCACGAGCCGTACGGCGGCCCCGACGGCCTCAAGCGGTTCGTCGACGCGTGCCACGGCCGGGGGCTGGGCGTCGTCCTGGACGTCGTCTACAACCACCTCGGGCCGTCGGGCAACTACCTGCCCCGGTTCGGTCCGTACCTCAAGGCGGGCAGCAACACCTGGGGCGACCTGGTCAACCTCGACGGGCCGCAGTCCAACGAGGTCCGCCGGTACATCCTCGACAACATGCTCGGCTGGCTCCGCGACTTCCACGTCGACGCCCTGCGCCTGGACGCCGTGCACGCGCTGGCCGACACCCGGGCCGCGCACCTGCTCGAGGAGGCCGCCCGCGAGGTCGACGTCCTCTCGACGCACCTGAACCGGCCGCTCTCGCTGATCGCCGAGTCCGACCTGAACGACCCGCGGCTGATGGCCCCGTTCGAGGCCGGCGGCTACGGCCTCACCGCGGCCTGGGACGACGACGTCCACCACGCCCTGCACGCGCTGATCACCGGCGAGCGCACCGGCTACTACGGCGACTTCGGCGCGTTCTCGACGCTGGCCACGGTACTCACCGGGGCGTACTTCCACGCCGGCACGTACTCGACGTTCCGGCGTCGGGTGCACGGCCGCACGGTCGACCGGCACAACACGCCGGGCCACCGGTTCGTCGTGAGCCTGCAGAACCACGACCAGATCGGCAACCGGGCCACCGGCGACCGGCTCTCGGCCACGCTCTCCCCCGGCCTGCTGACGATCGGCGCCGCGCTGATGCTGACGTCGCCGTTCACGCCGATGCTGTTCATGGGCGAAGAGTGGGGCGCGAGCACCCCCTGGCAGTTCTTCACCAGCCACCCGGAGCCGGAGCTGGCGCAGGCCGTCGAAAAGGGTCGCAAGGCCGAGTTCGCCGAACACGGCTGGGGCGACGACGTCCCGAACCCCCAGGATCCGGAGACGTTCCAGCGGTCGAAGCTGTCCTGGGCGGAGCTGTCCGAGCCACCCCACAAGGGCCTGCTCGACACGTACCGGGAGCTGATCCGCCTGCGCCGGGAGGTCTCCGACCTGACCGACCCGCGCCTCGACAAGGTCTCGGTCGAGTACGACGAGGAGGCCCGCTGGGTCGTCGTCTACCGGGGCGACCACCACGCGGTGGCGGCCAACCTCTCCTCCGAGCCCCGGTCCGTGCCGATCCACCGGGACGTGACCGCCACCCTCTTCGGCCCGGAGTGGACCGGCACCCTGCCCCCCGAGTCCGTCGCGATCCTCAAGCTCTAGCGCGCTTGATTCCGGCCCAGAGGTCGCGGGCGGCTTTCCGGCTCGTCTCGGTCGGCTTCAGCACGTGACCGATGTCGTCCGGGTGCTCGGCCGGGGCGTTGCCGACGTGTTCGGCCAGCGCCACGGCCAGCTCCCGGAGCCGGACGTTGTACCGCTGGCTGGCCTTGTCGAGCACCTGGAAGGCCTGCGGCGCGGACAGCCCGGCGGTGGCCATCACCGCCCCCTTGCACTGCTCGATCACCCGCCGGTACTGCACCATCTTCGCCATCTGGTCGGCGCGCATCGACTCGCGCTGGCAGAACACCACGGTGGCCAGCGAGTGCGACACCATCGGCTCGATCCGGTCGAGCACCGCGACGGTCTTCTCGGTCGGCTCCCGGTCGAGGTAGAGCGAGAACTGCGACGGGCCGCCCTCGTCCCACGAGCCGGGCATCGCGACCGCACCGACCGGCGCGACGACGCCGGGCAGGAACGTGTCGCCCAGCGCCCGGCGCAGCGCCGGGAACTCCTCGTCCGAGCCCAGATCCTTGCTCAGCACGCTCTGCTCGGTCTGGTGCGCCCGGACCACCGGGCCCTCCCCGAGCTCCCACTGCAGCCGGTCCAGTTGCTCGGCGATACCCGTGCTCGCGAACACCGTGATCGTGCCGTCCCGGACGAACGAGACACCGGCTCCGGTCGCCCCGGCCACCTCGTCCATGGCGTAGGCCAGCAAGCGTTCGACGAGCGCTTTACCTGAGGTGTTGTCGTCATCCACGTTCGTTACGTTTCCCCTCGGCGTCCGGGTCAATCACGGGGGGTTGGCACGTCACCGCCGTGCTCGCCCCACCAGCGGGCGAGCGCGCCCGACCGGCTCACCGCCCGCAGGCGTCGCTCGGTGGCCCGGCGGTCGGCGGTGGTCGTCACCACCAGGAACTGGTCGCCGGTCCGGAACCGGGTGTGCTCGTCCGGCACCGAACTCCGGCCGTCGCGGACCAGCAGCGTCACCACCGCGCCGTCCGGCAGGCGCAGGTCGGTCACCCAGACGCCGGCCAGCCGCGACCGCGGCGGGATCGCCACCGCCAGCAGGTCGGCCCGGAGCTCGTCCAGCGGCGCGGCCTCCACGACGACGTCCCGGGCCTCGTCCGGGGCGGCGACGCCCAGCCGGCGGGCCAGGAACGGCAGCGTCGGCGCCTGCACCAGCGTGAAGATCAGCACGAGCAGGAAGACGACGTCGAACAACCGGGCGCGCCCGGCCAGGGGCGCCACCGCCGGGATCGTCGCGAGCACGATCGGCACCGCCCCGCGCAGCCCGGCCCAGCTCAGGAACGCCTGTTCCCGCCACGGCAGCCGGAACGGCGACGCCGAGAGCAGCACCGAGAGCGGACGCCCGATCAGCAGCAGCGCGAGCCCGACGACCAGCGCCGGCACCAGCGCGTCGTCCAGCCGTCCGGGGCTGGCCAGCAGGCCGAGCAGCACGAACAGCCCGATCTGGGCCACCCAGGCGACGCCCTCGGCGAACCCGAGCGTCGCGTTCCGGTGCGGCAGCGACGCGTTCCCCAGCACCAGCCCGCCGACGTAGACGGCCAGGAAACCGCTGGCGTGCAGGAACCCGGCCGTCCCGAACGCCAGCAGCGGGATCGCGATCGCGCTCACCGGATAGAGCCCGGACGCCGGCAGCGCGACCCGGTTGAGCAGCCACTGCCCGGCGAACCCGATGACCAGCCCGATCAGCGCGCCGGCGATGAGCTCGTAGACGACGAGCCCGCCGACCTCCCAGACCGACGCCGACTCCCAGGCGTCCGACGCGACGACCGTCACCAGGATGACCGTCGGCGGGTCGTTGAAGCCGGACTCGGCCTCCAGCGTGGCGCTCAGCCGACGCCGGAGCGGCAGCCGGCGGAGCACGGAGAACACCGCGGCGGCGTCGGTGGAGGACACCACCGCACCGATCAGCACCGCCATCCGCCAGTCCAGACCGAGCGCGAAGTGCGCGCAGACCGCCACCACCGCGACACTGACCAGCACGCCGACGGTCGAGAGCACGACCGAGAGCCAGGCCACCGGACGGATGTCGTGCCAGCGGGTGGTCAGACCACCCTCGGCCAGGATGATCGCGAGCGCGGCGAAGCCGACGAGCTGGGTCAGCTCGGCGTCGTCGAACCGGATGCCGAGGCCGGCCTCGCCCAGCGCCAGACCCACCAGGAGGAACGCCAGCAGACCGGGGATGCCCGCCCGGGACGCGACTCGGACCGCGATGACGGCGGCGAGCAGCACCGCCGACCCGCCGAGCAGGTAGACATTGAGCAGATCCATTGACCGTAGGCTCTACCATTCGCTGGGTCCGTCGGCACAACGCGGATCGTGCTGTTACGGAGTTTTGTCTTCCTTGTTCCCATTGCTGAAACTAGCCTTGAGGCATGGGGAAGCGGGGCAAAGACCGGCGAGTCAAACTTTTCGCGATTGCCCTATGTGGACTCCTGACCGGGATCGTGGTCGCGGCCGCCGCCTTCCCGGTCGTCGCGGTCACCGGGCTCACCGCGAAGTCGGCCTCGGACGAGTTCGAGAACCTGCCCAGCGACCTGGCCACCCCGCCGCTACCGCAGACGTCGTACCTGGTGGCCTCGGACGGCTCGCCGATCACGTCGTTCTACGCCGAGAACCGCACGCCGGTGTCGATCTCCGAGATCCCGCAGAAGATGCAGGACGCGATCGTCGCGGCCGAGGACGCCCGGTTCTACAAGCACAACGGCATCGACGCGCCCGGCATCATCCGGGCGTTCGTCCGCAACCAGCAGGCCGGTGACATCCAGCAGGGTGCCTCGACGCTGACCCAGCAGTACGTCCGGAACGTGCTGTCGTACGCGGCGAACACCGCCACCGAACGGAAGATCGCCACCGAGGACACGGTCGGCCGGAAGGTCCGCGAGGCCCGGTACGCGATCGCGCTGGAGAAGCAGCTCACCAAGCAGCAGATCATCGAGCGGTACCTGAACATCGCGTTCTACGGCAACGGCGGCTACGGCATCGGCTCGGCCGCCCAGCGGTACTTCTCCAAGACGCCCGAGCAGCTGACGCTCCCCGAGGCCGCGATGCTGGCCGGCATGGTCCGCAGCCCCACGTCGTACGACCCGATCAGCGGCGACGCGGAGGCGGCGAAGACGCGCCGGAACTACGTGCTGACCCGGATGGCCGACCTCGGCTACATCACCCGCACCGAGGCCAACGAGGCCATCGCGACCGACCTCGTGCTGCACCCGAAGAAGCCCCAGGGCTCGTGCGTCAACGGGAACCCGCTCTACGGTTTCTACTGCGACTGGTTCCTGGACTGGTGGAAGTCGAACCCCGCGTTCGGGCGCAACCGCACCGAGCGCGAGCAGAACCTGAAGACCGGCGGGTACAAGATCGTCACCTCGCTCGACCCGGCCACCCAGCGGGCCGCCCAGAAGGCGGTCGACGAGCAGGTCAGCCGGTCGAGCAACTTCGCCACCGGCGTCGTCGTCGAGCAGCCCGGCACCGGGCGGGTCACCGCGATGGCGATCAACCGCACGTACAGCCTGAAGAAGAACCCGGGCGGCAAGTCGGCCCCGAACACCGTCAACCCGCTGCTCACCGGCACCAACGTCTCCCCCGGCTACCAGGCCGGTTCGACGTTCAAGCTGTTCACGCTGGCCGCGGCGCTGGAGAAGGGCTATCCGCTCGGCACGAAGATCTACTCGCCGTCGCGGATCAAGACCCAGTTCCGGAACGCCACCGGCCCGGTGGCCTGCGACGGCGACTACTGGTGCCCGAAGAACGCGGCCGCCCGGATGGCCGGCACCCACACGATGTGGTCCGGCTTCGGCGAGTCCGTGAACACGTACTTCGTCCAGCTGGAGGAACGCGTCGGGGTGAAGAACGCGGTCAACATGGCCGAGCGGCTCGGCGTGACGTTCCGCTCCAGCGCCGACTACGACCAGCGCACCGCGGTGCAGTCCAACCCGAACGCCTGGGGCTCGTTCACGCTGGGAACGGCGCTGGTCACCCCGCTCGACATGGCGACCGCCTACGCGACGATCGCGGCCCGGGGCAAGCGCTGCGACCCGACCCCGCTGCTCTCGCTGGCCGACCGCAACGGACGTCAGATCGCGTTCGGCAACCCGACCTGCAAGCAGGTGCTCGCGCCCGACATCGCCGACGCGGTGGCCGACGCCGCCCGCTGCCCGGTGGGCGACAGCGCGGCCGGCGGCTGCGCCCGGAACAACGGCGTGACCGCGGCCCGGGTCGGCGGGGCGTTCGTCCGGCCGATCGCCGGGAAGTCCGGCACCACCGACGAGAACAAGGCGGCCTGGTTCGTCGGCTTCACCCCGAACCTCGCCGCCGCGGTGTTCTTCTCCGACCCCGACAACCCGTCCAAACGTCCGGTGCCGAACTACCGGGTGCCGGCGTCGGTGTTCATCAAGACGATGCAGACCGCGCTGAGCACGGTGCCGCCGAAGAACTTCGTCGGCCCCTCCACGCTGCGCAAGTACGGCGCCGACGGGTCCCCGCCGACGCTGAAGAGCGACCCGAGCGTCGGTGGCGGTCCGGTCGATCCCGATCAGCAGCGGCGCGACCGCGACCGCGAGCGGTCCCGAGACCGTGACCGTGAGCGTGATCGCGACCAACAGGGCGGCGACGACGAGGAAGAAGACGACACCCGGACGACGAACACCCCGACTCCACGGTGAATCGGATTCCCTATCCAATCGGTGGGATCGATGTGACATCCCGCTAGGGGCGGGTAACAATGAGCCCATGGGGACACGCGTCGCCGGGCTGATCCCGGACCACACCGCCCCCGGCGCCCTGGACCTGCTCGAGGCCGAGGCCATCCACGTGCTCCGCGAGGCCGCGGGGCAGTTCGACCGGGCCGCGCTGCTGTTCAGCGGCGGTAAGGACTCCGCGGTCCTGCTGCACGTCGCCACCCGGGCGTTCGCCGGTGCGCCGCTGCCGTTCCCGCTGCTGCACGTCGACACCGGCCACAACTTCGCCGAGGTGCTCCAGTTCCGCGACCGGCGGGTCGCCGAGACCGGCGCGCGGCTGGAGGTCGCGCACGTCGAGGAGACGATCGCGGCCGGCCGGGTGCCCGACGTCGCCGCCGGCCAGTCGCGCAACGCGCTGCAGAGCCGCACGCTGCTCGACGCGATCGAGCAGCACCGGTTCGACGCGCTGATCGGCGGCGGCCGCCGCGACGAAGAGAAGGCCAGGGCCAAGGAGCGGGTGTTCTCGCTCCGCGACACGTTCGGCGGCTGGGACCCGCACCGCCAGCGGCCCGAGCTCTGGCGCCTCTACAACGGCGTGCATCAGCCGGGCGAGAACGTCCGCGTCTTTCCGCTCTCCAACTGGACCGAGCTCGACGTCTGGCGCTACATCGCCCGCGAGCGGCTGCCGCTCCCGGCCCTCTACTACGCCCACGACCGGGACGTCGTCGAGCGCGACGGGATGCTGCTCGCGATCACCGAGTGGTCGTCGGACGCCGACCGGGCGGCCGCGTCGACCAGGCGCGTCCGGTACCGCACGGTCGGCGACGCGATCAGCACCGGCGCGGTCGAGAGCAACGCCACCGACGCGGACGCCGTCCTGACCGAGGTGACGCTGGCCGAGCAGTCCGAGCGCGGCGCGACCCGGGCCGACGACCGCACCAGCGACGCCGCCATGGAGGACCGCAAGCGGGAGGGCTACTTCTGATGGGGGTCACCGGTCTTCTCCGTGTCGCGACCGCCGGCTCGGTCGACGACGGCAAGAGCACACTGGTCGGGCGGCTGCTCTACGACGGCAAGGCGGTGCTGGCCGACACCCTGCAGGCGGTGTCCTCGGCCAGCCGGGCCCGCGGCTCCGAACTCGACCTCTCGCTGCTGGTCGACGGCCTGCGCAGCGAGCGCGAGCAGGGCATCACGATCGACGTCGCCCACCGCTACCTCTCGACGCCGGCCCGGGACGTGATCCTGATCGACTGCCCGGGTCACGTCGAGTACACCCGCAACACGGTCACCGGCATGTCGTCGGCCGACGTAGCGCTGCTGCTCGTCGACGTCCGCAACGGGTTGGTGGAGCAGACGCGGCGGCACGCGGCCGTGGCCGCGCTGCTGCGGGTGCCGCACCTGATCCTGGCCGTGAACAAGATCGACCTCACCGGCTACGACCAGACCGCGTTCGCGCAGGTCGTGACCGACGCCGAGGCCTACGCGAAGGAAGTCGGGATCGCGCGGGTCACCGCGGTGCCGGTCAGCGCCAAAGCCGGAGACAACGTGTCGGTTCCGTCGCCGAGCACCCCCTGGTACGAGGGGCCGACGCTGCTGCACCTGCTGGCCTCGGTCGAGGTACCGGTCCGGGCCGGGGCGCCGCTACGGCTTCCGGTGCAGTGGGTCGCGCCCGGCCGCCGGTACACCGGGACGGTCGCCTCCGGCGTCCTGCGCCCCGGTGACGACGTCGTCGTCCAGCCGTCCGGACGCCGGACCCGGGTGCGGACGCTCGAGGACGCCGACGGAGAGCTGGACGCCGCCGGCGAGGGGGCGGCCGCGGCCGTCACGCTCGCCGACGACCTGCACGTCGGCCGGGGCGAGCTGATCGCGGCCGCCGACGCGCCGGCCGACGTCGTCCGGGAGTTCGTCGCCGACCTGGCGATCCTCGGTGAGCGCCCGGTGCGGGCGGGTGACCGGGTGCTGGTCCGGCACACCGGCCGGGTGGTCCGCGGGCTGGTCCGCGAGGTCACCGACACGGTCGACATCGACACCGGACGCCGCCGCCCGGCCGACCGGCTGGAGACCAACGACATCGGCCGGGTGACGATCGCGGTCGCCGAGCCGCTGGCCGTCGACCCCTACGGCCTCGACCGGACCACGGGAGCAGCGCTGCTCCTGGCCGAACGCACCGGTGACGCGATCGCCGCCGCGCTGGTGCGCCGACCGGAGCAGGGAGACCGATGACGCTGCCCGATTTCCTGGTCATCGGCGTCCCCAAGGCGGGGACGACCGCCCTGCACGCCGCGCTGGTGCACCACCCCGAGCTGTACCTCTCGGCGGTGAAGGAGCCGAAGTACTTCCTGTCCGACGGGCCGCCGCCGGCCCGGGGCGGCCCCGGAGACGCCCAGACCTACCAGGAGCACGTCTGGCGGCGCGCGGACTACGAGGCGCTGTTCGCCCCGGCCCCGCCGGGCACCCGCACCGGTGAGGCCACCCCGTTCTACCTCTACGACCTCGACGCCCAGGCCCGGATCGCCCGCACGATCCCCGACGCCAAGCTGATCGTCGTGCTGCGCAACCCGGTCGATCGCGCGCACTCGAACTGGTACCACCTGTGGGCGGCCGGCCTGGAGTCCGAACGCGACTTCGTCACCGCCTGCGAGGCCGAACCGGCCCGGAAGGCGGCCGGCTGGGCGCACTTCTGGCACTACCTCGGCCAGGGACGCTACGGCGAACAGCTCCGGCATCTCTTCACGCTGTTCGACCGCGAGCAGGTGCTGCTGATGCGCTACCGCGACCTGCGGGACACGCCGGTCGAGGCACTCGATCGGGTCTGCGCGTTCCTCGGCGTGCGCACCGGGGTGCTGACCGCGGTGCCGTCGTCGAACGTCACGCCGTACGTGCCGGACACTCCCGTCAACGCGGTTCTTCGGACCGCTCTACGCACCGGGGGCCGGTTCGGGCAGCACTTCCCGGTGCCGCTGCGGCTGGCCGCCCGGGGCCCGCTGCTCACCGTGCTGCACCGGCAGAAGGGGCACCGGCCGCGCCTCATGCCGGCCGAGCGCGCGACGATCACCCCGTACTTCACCGAGGACATCGAGTTACTGGAGAAAGTGACCGGCGAGTCGTACCAGGACTGGCTGGACCTCGAGAACCCACCGCCGGCACACCGAAGGAGATAGCGCGTGATACCTCGCTGGGATGGAGCGACCGTCGTCGTCGAACCCCCGGACAGCCGCACCGGTTCCTGGGCCGGGGCCCCGAGCGCGGTCCTCGTCGACGGCACGTTCTACCTGGCGTACCGGCTGCGGCTGCCGATCGGCGCGGGACGCGGCTACGTGAACGTCATCGCCCGCTCCGGCGACGGGGTGAACTTCGAGCCGGTGGCCGAGGTCCGCCGGGAGGAGTTCGACTCGGACTCGCTCGAGCGTCCGGCCCTGCTCCGGGCGCCGGACGGACGCTGGCGGCTCTACGTGAGCGTGGCGACGCCGGGCACCAAGCACTGGCGGGTCGTCCTGCTGGAGGCCGACACCCCGGAGAAGCTGCCGCTGGCCGCGCCGCGGACCGTCCTGCCCGGGAACGAGACGACCGGCGTCAAGGATCCGGTGGTCGTGCACGCGGCCGGGCGGTGGCACCTCTGGGCGTCGGTCCACCCGCTGGAGTCCGACGAGCACGCCGACCGGATGACGACCGAGTACGCGACGAGCCCGGACGGCGTCGAGTGGACCTGGCAGGGCACGGCGCTGGCCGGGCGTCCGGGCGAGTGGGACGCGCGCGGGGTGCGGTTCTCGTCGGTCGTGGTGACCGGGTCGGACGCGGTGGCCCTCTACGACGGCCGGGCCACCGCCGAGGAGAACTGGGAGGAGGCCACCGGCCGCGCGATCGGCACGCTCGGCCCGGACGGCCTGTTCTCGGCGTTCACCGCCGACCCGCGACCGCCGACGCGCTCCCCGTTCGCGCCCGGCGGCCTGCGGTACGTCTCGGTGATCCCCGGCGTCCGGGTCTACTACGAGGGGACGCGCGCCGACGGCGCGCACGAACTCCGGACCGAGCCGCTCTAGTTCGCGGAGATCTCGACGACGACGTTGTCGGCGGTGATCGACTGCACGCTGACGTTGAAGCCGTCGGACTGGGCGTCCTGGCCGACCGGCACCGTCACCTGCTGACCGGCCACCTCGACGGTGGCCTGGCTGTTCTGGACGTTCACCAGCTTGGCCTCGACGCCCAGCACCGAGACGCTGGCGTCGACCCCGCGGTCGAACGTGATCGTGCACGAGTTGAGGTTGCAGTTGGTCTGCGAGTTCTCTCCGCCGCAGCCGGCGAGGAGGCCGACGGCGAGCACGGCGGCGGTGGCAAGGGCGGCCAGGTGTCTGGTCATGTACCCAGGGTAAGAAGTCAGCTCAACACCGGGTGGTTGCTGCGGACAACACCGAACGGGTCCCGTTCCTGCTTGATCGCCCGGAGGCGGGCCAGCACGTCCGGCGGGAACGCGGCCACCGGGCTCTCCTCCGATCCGAGGAACGTGAAGAAGATCCGCCCGCTGGCGTGCGGGGCCAGCGCCTGCGCCATCAGCCCGTGGTGCGTCTCGATCTGCTCGGCCATCCCCGGCCCCATCGGCATGCCGATCGCGTTCAGGCTGAACCTCTCCTCGAGGTGCCCGACCGCGCCTCCGGTCCCGGTGGGGCGGGCCAGCGCGCCGCCGAGGTGACGCAGCTGCACCGACGTCAGCGGTGACCCGCTGTGCGGGCCGGCCAGGCCGAGCAGCGTGTCGGCGGCGTCGTCGGTGAGCTCGGGCAGCAGCGCCGCGTACTCCATCGCCGGCACCGGGTCGAGCGGCTCGGCGGCGACCGAGCCCAGGTCCGCGACCTGCAGCGTCCCGACCGTGTCGAGCAGCGTCCCCGGCACCTTCAGCAGCGGCGCCAGCAACTCGCGGCCGCTGATCAGCCCGCCCAGGTAGGTCGCGTCCACCGCCACCATCGCGCGCCCGCGCAGGAACTCCGGCAGCTCGGGGATCGCCGGGAAGCGCAGCAGCGTGTACCAGAGGCTCAGCTCCTCCGGCGCCATCGCGACCGTCTCCCGGTACGCCTCCAGCACCTCGGCGGCCCGCTCGACCGGCCAGAGCAGCCGTCCGCCGTACAGCAGGGGCGCCGGGTACAGGTCGAACTCCAGCTCGGTGACCAGCGCGAAGTCGCCGCCGCCACCACGCAGCGCCCAGAACAGCTCCGGGTCGCTCGCGGCGTCGATGCGGTAGCGCTCGCCGGTGGCGTCCACGACCTCGGCCGACCGGACCGCGTTGGCGGCGAAGCCGTACTTGCGGCCGAACCACGACAGCCCGCCACCCAGCGTGAAACCGACGACGCTCGGGCCGGTGGAGCTGCCGGCCAGGCCGGTCAGCCCGTGCGCCCCGGCGCGGCCGAGCACGTCGGCCCAGCCGGCCCCGGCGGCGACGCGGGCCGTCCGCGCGACCGGATCGATCTCGGCCGTGCGTAAGGCCCCGGTGCGGAGCAGGATCGTGTCGCGCAGCGCGGTGGTGGCGCCGTGGCCGACCGGCTGCGCGGCGACCGAGAGCCCGTTCCGGGCCGCGTACCGCACGGTGGCGGCCACGTCGGCCGCGTCGGAAGCGAGAACGACCGCCCGCACCTCCTGCTGCACGCGCAGGTTCCACGGACGCCGGGCCACGTCCCACCCGGAGTCGCCCGGGGTGAGCACCTGCCCGCGGACCATGCGGTTCAGGTCGGTACCGACGGCGTCGGTGGTGATCATCGTTCTTCCCTCACTGCTCGTTGTTCGACAACGAAACAGTGGGTCAAGCGGCTTGGCGCCGACTTGATCCGCGCTTGGGGACGGAAATCCTAGTGGGATCCAAGTCGCGCCCAAGGCCGCCTCGCGATCCTCTGGATCGTGACGGCGGACATGGTGGTGCTGCGGATCTCGCCCCCGGCCGCGCCGGACCCGGCGACGGACCTCCTGCGCCGGTGCGCGCTCGACGCTCCCGACGGGCCGCGGTTCCTGCTGGTCGACGTCGCCGGTGAGGATCCGCACCGGGCCCTGGCGGCCGCGGTCGTGCTCGCCGTGCGTCCGGGCCGGGCCCGGTTGGTCGCCCTCGCGGTCGACCCGGATTTCCGCCGCCGCGGTCTGGCCACCCGCCTCATGTCGGACGTCCGGCGAAGCCTGAATGGGGCCGGAACGGTGCTCGAGCTCTGTATCGAGGCCGATGGGCGATTGACGAACATCCTGCACGGACTCGGCTTTGCGGAGGATCCCGGGCCGGAGAACGCCGATTACGCTGCCGACACTGGGGGGCGTCGCTGGGTGTCCCGAGACACCTGAAGCGGGGGGCCCGTGCTGGACTTTCGCTTACTCGGCCCCCTGGTGGTGCTGGACGGGCACGGGCAGCCGATCGAGATCGGGCCCCGCAAGGAGCGCGCGATCCTCGCGATGCTGCTCATCACGCCGGGCGAGGTGCTGCCGCTCGACCGCCTGATCGACCAGCTCTGGGCCGACGAGCCGCCGTCGAGCGCCACCGGCACGCTGCAGGCCTACATCTCCCAGCTCCGCCGGACGCTGGAGCCCGACCGGGCTCCGCGGACTCCGCCCCGTACGCTGCTGACCCGCGAGCCGGGGTATCTGCTCGACGTCGACCCCGCGCAGGTGGATCTCGTCCGCTTCACGCGTGACGTGGACGCCGGGCGGCAGGCGCTCCGGGCGGGGGACCCGGCCGCGGCCGACGCGCATTTCCGGGCGTCGGTGACGCATTGGCGCGGGTCGGCGCTGCAGGACTTCTCCGACCTGGCGTTCGCCCAGCCGACGATCACCCGGATGCACGACCTGCACCTCGAGTCGCACGAGTTGCAGATCGAAGCCTGGCTCGCGCTGGGGCGTCACACCGAGGCGGTGCTGAAGCTCGAGCAGATCGTCGAGCGGCACCGGTTCCGGGAGCGGTTCTGGGCGTTGCTGGCGCTGGCGCTGTACCGGGGCGGCCGTCAGGCCGACGCGCTGGGCGCGCTCCAGCGGGTCCGGGGGGTGCTGGCGGACGAGCTGGGGCTGGATCCGGGGCCTGAACTCCGCGAGATCGAGTCGAAGATCCTCCGCCAGGACCGATCCCTCGACGTGGTTCCGCCCCCCGGCCCGGCCCCGATCCCGGCCCCGGCCGAGGCGTTGGCTCCGTTTCCCACTCAGCCGCACCCGAGCCGGCCGGCGGCGGAGGCGCGGCCCACCGTCCCGGCGCTACCGGGAGCCGCCGCCGCGCCGCTGATCGCCCGGGACTTCCAGCTCGGCTGGATCACCAACCGGCTCCGGGAGCTCCCGCGAGGCCGAGGCGGAGTCGTCCTGCTCACCGGCGAGGCCGGCATCGGCAAGACCCGGCTGGCCCGGGCGGCCGCCGACGCCGCCACCGACCTGGGCTTCGGCGTCGCCTGGGGCCGCTGCGTCGAGAGCAGCGCCTCACCGGCCTTCTGGCCCTGGCTCCAGGTCCTCGAGGCCTCGTCCCCCGCTTCGGACTCGGCGCTGAGCCTCCTCACCGGAAAGACACCGGCCACCGACCCGGATCCCGACGCGGCCCGCTTCCAGCTCCACGCCGACGTCGCCAACGCCCTGCTCGCCCACGACGCCCCGGCCCTCATCGTCATCGAGGACCTGCACTGGGCCGACGCCTCGTCGCTGGAGCTCCTCGCGTTCGTCGCCGGTGAGCTCCACCGCTCCCCCACGCTCATCCTGGTCACGCTCCGCCAGGAAGCCGGCGACCACGCCGAGGCCCTCCACCACACGCTCGGCGACGTCGCCCGCCAGCCCGGCGTCGAGCGGATCGGCGTCCACCCGTTCACCGCCGAGGACACCGAGCTGTACCTCGCCGCCCACCACGTCGAGGCCACCCCGGAGCTGGCCCGCACCCTCCACGACCGCACCGGCGGCAACCCGTTCTACCTGGGCGAACTCCTCCGGCTGCTGAGCAGCGAGCACCCGGCCGCCCTGGCCGGGAGCGAGGCCGTCACCTCGGCGGTCCCGGCCGGCGTCCGCGAGGTGATCGACCGCCGGGTCGCCCGGCTCCCCCAGGACACCCAGGCGCTCCTGCGCGCCGCCGCGGTCGGTGGCCGCGACATCGACGTCGACGTCCTCCAGCTCGTGCTGGAGCTCGACGACGAACGCGTGCTCACGCTGCTCGAACCGGCCGTGGCCAGCGGCCTGGTCGAAGAGCTGCCGGACGGCTGGGACTACCGGTTCTCGCACGCGCTCGTCCGGGACGCGCTCTACGTCGGGCTCAGCCGTCTGCAGCGCGCCCGGCTGCACCGCCGGGTCGGCGAGGCGCTGGAGACCCGCGACGGCAACCCGGCCGAGCTCGCCCACCACTTCGGCCTGGCCGCCCGCGTCGGCAGCAGCGCGAAGGCCGTCGACTACGCGGTGAAGGCGGCCCACCAGGCCGCGGCCCAGCGGGCCCACCCGGAGGCGGTCGAGTTCTGGGAGCTCGCGCTGGCCGCACTCGACCAGAACTCGCCGGTCAGCCGGCGCGACCTGCTGATCGAACTCGGCCGCGCCCGCCGCAACTGCAGCGACACCGAGGGCGCGCGCGAGGCGCTCGACGAGGCCGTCCAGCTGGCGCTGGCCGACGGCGACGAGCGGACCGTCGTCGAGGCGGTGACGGTGTTCGGCGGGGTGACCGCCTGGAACTGGCGTCCGTATGGCGTCGTCGACGACCGCATGGTGCAGATCCTCCGCGATCGGGTCGACGCTCCGGGCCTGACCGACGCGCAGCGGGCCGCGATGCTGGGGACGCTGGGCGTCGAGCTCTACTACGGACCGCAGCGAGCCGAAGGCGAGCGGCACGCGGCCCGGGCCGTCGAGCTGGCCCGGCCGTTGAACGACCCGGCGCTGCTCGGGCAGACGCTGAACAACTTCTACATCGCGGCCTGGGTGCCGGAGCGGGAGGCCGACCGCACCAGGGCCACCACCGAGGCCATCGGGCTGGCCGGCCTGCCGAGGCCGCACGAGCTGGTCGCCCGCATCCACCGCATGGGCAACCTCATGCGCGCCGGCGACCTGGCCGGTTTCGACGGAGACCTGGCCCGAGCCCGGGAGCTGGTCGGCGAGGTCAACCGCCCGGAGCTCGACGGCGTGCTGAGGTTCGCCGAGGCGACCCGCACCATGCTCTCCGGACGCTACGAGGAGGGCGAACGGCTCTCGGCCGAGGCGCTGGAGTTCCACCATCGCACCAGCCTCTGGGGCGGTGAGCTGCCGCACCTGGTGCAGCTGTTCACCAGCCGCCGGGCCCAGGGCCGATCGGGCGAGGCGCTCGAGCAGCTCCTCGAGTACGCGGGCAAGCCCGCGTTCGAGGTCCTGCGCCCGGCGACCATCCTGTCGGCCGTGGAGGCCGGCGACGAGGTCTACGCGCGCCGCCTGGTGGGCCGCTGGGGGACGACGATCAAGTCGAACTGGGCGACGGATTTCCTGCTGGTGCAGTGGGCGCTGGTGGGGGCGCAATTAGGGACGCCCGACCCGGAGGCGGTGCTGGCGGAGCTGATGCCGTACGCGGGGTGGCTGGCGACGCTGGGGACGTCGGGCACGTGCTGGGGATCGACGCATCACCACGTTGCGGCGGTGCTGGGCGCGTTGGGCCGCATGGAGGAGGCGAGGGCGCATGCTGTGAAGGCGTTGAGCGCGCACCGGGCGCTGGGGTTCCCGACGTTGGCGCAGCGTACGGAGGCGTTGGTGGCGCAACTCAGGTAGTTGCTCAGCGATCGGCTTCCGGCGGGCGCTGGAGGCGGTACTCGACCTCCAGCCCGAGGACCATCCGGTCTAATTCATCAACTTTACGGCGCATTTCATCGACGATCAGCTGGAGTTCCCGCCGCTGGCTGCGCCGAGCGGGTCGGCCGTCCGGCGGCGGGCTCTCCGCCGCGCTCGCTATTCGCTGGTAGTGATTCCCCACGTCGTCGAAGTAGCGCCGAAGACGCTGCGTTCTTTCCCACCGCTCGGTGGGACCGGTGCCGATCCACCCGGCCAGGGGCCGCATCCGGTCGGCCAGAAACTGGCTCTGGTGACACCGATGGCGGCCGTCCGGGCTGTTCTCAGGCCGCGACCGGGGCCGGGTCGTGGGTCCGAGCCACCCGCAGCCCGATCACGAACAGGGCGGCATAGGCCAGGAAGTCGCTGAGCAGAGCGAATTGCGAGGGCAGGACGAACGAGCCGAACGGCGAGGCGATCAACAGCACCCCGACCCACCACGCGAATACCTTGGCCCTGATCACGGCGACGCCCAGGCCGATCAGACCGATCAGCATGAGCACCAGGGCGACGCCCTCGAACACCCCCCACCCGGGCACGCTGGTCGGGATCCCGCCGTGGTGCAGCACGTAGGGTTTGACGAAGGCCTCCAAGCAACCCTCGCAGATGTTCAGCATCACGAGGGCCGCGTAGAGGCCGACGTAACCGATCAGCGTCAGCCGTGCGGCCCGGCGACCCTGGGCGATCAGGACGGCCGGTAAGCCGAGCACGATGAGCAGGTCACCGGCGAGCGCGATGCCGTACAGCGGTGTCCACAGCGGATCGTCGTACCGGGCGTCGCCGGAGCCACCGACGAACAGGAGCCCGGCCAGGTAGCCGAGGCTGGCCACGGCACTCCCCACGAGCAGGGTGAGGCCGGCCAGACGAGCGCGGTCGAGGGGCATGGGATCCTCCGAACTCGGTCACCGCGGCCCTGACTGGCGCGGCGCTGACCAAAGGTTGGTGCTCGACCGTGGACCAAGGCGTCCAGCGCGAGGCATGCACCCGAGAGCCGGAGGTCGGGTCAGAACGTCGTCGACGTGCGACCTGAGAAGGGCGACCATGCTCCTCAGGTACGACGCCCTGAGTAGGGACCAGCGGTTACCGTCGGCCTCCGAGCCGACGAGGGGGGCCGATGCCGAGCTACTTACGCCACGACGTCGCCCTTGCTGCGATCGTCACCGCCTTCGCCCAGCTGGATCTGCGGCTGAACCTCGACAACTCGCAGCATTACGGCTCGCAGCTGGTCTCCGCGCTGGTGACCCTGGTGATCACCGGCGTGCTGGTCTTCCGGCGCCGCGCCCCGGTCGCAACGGCAGTCACGGTCGCGGTCGCGGTGGCCGGGCCGGAGCTGTTCACGCAGCTGACGTTCCAGCTCTGGGGCGACTTCCTGCCGATCCTGATCGCCGCCTACTCGGTGGCCCGCTACGCGGACCGGAAGGGCGCGCTGATCGGCGCCGGCGCCGCCGCGCTGGCCCTGGCCGTGTGCATGCTGCGGCTTCCCGCGCTGCGCACGGTGGAGAACCTGCCGTTCGCGATCGTCCCCTACCTCGTGTCGGTCGTGGCCGGACGTGGGATCAGACACCGGCAACGTCAACATGACGCCGAGCGGGGGCGGGCCGAACGGCTGGCGGCCGAACGCGAGGAGTCGATCCGGGCGGCGCTGGCCGAAGAGCGCGGCCGGATCGCTCGCGAGTTGCACGACATCGTCGCGCACTGCGTCAGCGTGATGGTCGTGCAGGCCGGCGCGGCGGAGGATCTCCTCGACCGCGACCCGGAGGCCGCGCGGGCGCCGTTGCGTTCGGTGCAGGAGACCGGCCGTGACGCCGTCGGCGAGCTGAGCCGGATGTTGGGCCTGCTCCGCCGCGCTGACCTGGGGATGGCCGCGACCCTGGCCCCGCAACCAGGCATCGCGGAGCTGTCCGCGCTGGTCGAGCAGGTCCGTGCGGCGGGCCTGCCGGTTCAGATGACCGTCGACGGAGAGCCGCGCCCGTTGCCGCCCGGCGTCGAACTGACCGCCTACCGGGTCGTCCAGGAGGCGCTGACCAACACGTTGAAGCACGGCGGACCGGCCCGCGCCTCGGTTGCGGTGTGCTACGCCGACGAAACGCTGACGATCGAGGTGATCGACACGGGCAGGTCCGGCTCGACCGGCTCCGAACCGGTGGTCGGGACCGGGCACGGGCTGCTGGGCATGCGCGAACGAGTTGGCCTCTACGACGGTGAACTGACGGCCGGCCCGCGCTCCGAGGGCGGCTTCGGAGTCAAGGTGGAGCTACCCCTGGAGGCGGCGCGATGATCCGCGTGCTGCTGGTGGACGACCAGGCGCTGGTCCGAGGCGGCTTCCGCTCGATCCTCGCCGGTCAGGACGACATCGTCGTGGTGGGCGAGGCAGCCGACGGCGCGGAGGCGATCGAGCAGGCGCTGCTCACCTCCCCGGACGTCGTCGTGATGGACATCCGAATGCCCCGGTTGGATGGCATCGAGGCCACCCGGCGGCTGTTCAGCGATGCCCGCTTGACCGCCCATGTGCTCATGCTCACCACGTTTGACCTGGACGAGTACGTCTACGCGGCGCTCCGCGCGGGAGCCAGCGGCTTCCTGCTCAAGAGCGCGCCACCGCGGGAGTTGGCCGGCGCGATCCGGACCGTCGCGGCCGGCGACTCGCTGCTCGCCCCGGAGATCACCCGACGGATGATCGAGGAGTACGTGCGCCGGCCGCGTCCCGGCACCCGCCCGGACGTCGAGCGGGCCCTGGATCGGCTGACTTCGCGCGAGCGGGAGGTGCTCGGCCTGATCGCCGGCGGCCGCTCCAACGCGGAGATCGCGGCGGTGCTGTTCCTCAGCGAGCCGACCGTCAAGACGCACGTCACCCGGATTCTGGCGAAACTGGGCCTGCGCGACCGGGTGCAAGCCGTGGTCTTCGCCTACGAGTGCGGCCTCGTCCGCCCCGGCTCAGAAACCTGCTAGCGGTGTCCGTCGTCGGTCAGGCGTAGTCGGGGAGTTCGAGGCCATTGATCGCTCGGTCGATCAGGTCCATGTCCCACTCCTCCGGGCCGAGCGCGTCCGAGCGGGAGACGTCGAGACTGCGGGCGTGCAGCCGCCCGATCTCCTGGTTGGCCTCGACGAACGGGCGCATCCGCTGTTCGTAGGCGGCGAACCCCTTCTCCGCGTCCCACCCGGCGGCGGCCAGCTCCCCGGCCAGCAGATAGGCCCCCACCAGCGCCAGCCCGGTCCCCGCCCCCGACAACGGCGACGAACAGAACGCCGCGTCGCCGAGCAGGCCGACCCGGCCCGACGACCAGCGATCCATCACCACCTGGGCGACCTGGTCCAGATAGAAGTCCGGGGTGTCGTCCAAGTGCGCGAGGATCCGCGGAGCCAGCCAGCCCAGCCCGGCCGTCTGATCGCGCAGCAGACGCTTCTGCGCCGGGACGTCCCGATAGTCGATCTCGCTGGCGTCGGAGAGGAACGAGAACATCGCCATCGCGCGGGTGGCGTCCTGGATCGGCCGCAGGCCGGCCGACCGGCCGGTCTCGGCCTCCTGGTAGTCGATCAGCCAGCGGTCCAGCCCGAACTCGTTGGGCACCGTGTAGAACGCCATCATGCGGCCCAGATGGCGGACGAACCGCTCCCGCGGCCCGAAGACCATCGCCCGCAGCGAGGAGTGCAGCCCGTCGGCCCCGATGACCAGGTCGAAGCGGCGGCGGTCGCCGCCGGCCAGAACCACGTCGACCCCGTCGGCGTCCTGACCGAGCTCGGCGATCCGGTCACCGAAGACGTATTCGACGCCGTCGTGGGTGTCCTCGTACAGCACCCGGGACAGGTCCCCGCGCAGGATCTCGATCTCGGCGATGAAGCCGTCGCCGCCGTCGTCGTCCGCGCGGAAGGTCTCCAGCACCTGTCCGTCCGCGTCGACGATGTAGGCCCCCGCGGTGTCGGTGCGGGCCGCGCGGACGGCCTCGTCCAGGCCCATCCGCCGGACGACCTCCCGGGCCACCCCGCGCGCGTCCACCGCTTGCCCACCCGGACGCAGTTCGGGCGCCCGCTCCACCACCGTCACGTCGGCGCCGCGTCGGCGTAGCCAGTGGGCCAGGGCCGGCCCGGCAATGCTCGCCCCGGCCACCAACACCCGTGCGTTACTCATGACGCTCCCGCTCCGCCGACCGAGCCACCCGGCCGATCGTACGGTCCGGCCGACGGGTTTCTCAGCCGTCCCGCGGGGCAACGACTAGCGCGTGAGTTCGAACCCCGCCGCGCAGCGCGAAGGCTGACGAGCCGGTGCCCGAGGGAGACACCGTGTTCCTGCTCGCGCGCCGCCTGAACGACCGGCTGCGCGGCCAGCTCGTGCAACGCTCGGACTTCCGCGTACCCCGCCACGCCACCGCCGACCTGCGCGGCGCCACGCTGCTGGCCACCGACACCCACGGCAAACACTTGCTGACCAGGTTCGACGACCCCCGCAGCGGGCCGCTCACCCTGCACACCCACCTGCGGATGGACGGTTCCTGGACGGTGCTCGGCCCGGGTAAGCGACTGCCCCGCCGGCTCCTGCCGGACGTCCGGATCCTCTTGGACTTCGCCGACGGCCGCAGCGCGGCCGGTCTCAAGCTTCCCGTCGTCGAACTGGTGAAGACGGCCGACGAGGGACGGCTGACCGCTCACCTCGGCCCCGACCCGCTGCGCGACGACTGGGACCGCGACCTGGCGATCGCCCGGCTGACCGCGGACGCGGACCGGCCGGTCAGCGCCACGCTGCTCGACCAGACGCGGATGGCCGGCCTGGGCAACCTCTGGGTCAACGAGGTGTGTTACCTGCGCGGGATCTCGCCCTGGACCCCGATACGGAACGTCGACGTGCCCGCGCTGGTCGACCTGGCCACCCGGCTGCTGCGGTTCTCGGTCAGCACGCCGGGCGCCACCCAGGTCACGACCGGCGACCCGCGGCCCGGGAACTCCCACTGGGTCTCCGGACGGGCCGGGCGTCCGTGCCGGCGCTGTGGCACCCGGATCGAGGTGGTGGCCGAGGTCAGCGGTGACCCCGAACGCCGGCGTACCTGGTGGTGCCCGCGCTGCCAGCCCGGACCCGGGCCCGGCTGATGACGCGAATCGAGGCGGCCATCATCGACCTGCTGGCCCAGCGCGCTCCGGAGGCGACGATCTGTCCCTCCGAAGTCGCCCGGCAACTGGGCGGCAAGGACTGGCGGCCGATGATGGAACCGGTGCGCGCCGCCGCCCGGCGTCTGGTCGCGGCCGGGGAGGTCGAGATCACCCAGTCCGGCGAGGTGGTCGACCCGGAAACGGCCAAGGGCCCGATTCGGATTCGTCGCACTCAGAGCTAGATGACCAACACGTTCGGTTCGTCACGCGGTGGATGGGTATCTCCACGAAGGAATCGTCCGCAGCAGCGAAGGGTCATTCGATGGCCGCTCCCGACCTCCGCTCGCTCTTCCGCTCCGGCCCGGCGCGAACGGCGGCGATCATCGTCGTGCTGGTCGTGGCGATGCTGCTCGTCCGCGGGGCCACCAAGGACGACGACACCGGCTCGGCGTCCGGAACCGCGCAACCGTTGGCGCCGGCCCAGGGGGCCGGCGACCGGCCGGTGGACGGCGACGGGCAGGTGACGATCGGCTCCACCGTCATCGTGCCCCACCCGGCCGACGACGGCGGCGACCTGCGTTCCTACCGTGGCCAGCAGGCCGAGGGCCAGCAGGTGCTGGTGCTCTCGGTGCCGGCCGACGAGGGCTTCTGGGTGGGCAGCGGCCCGCTCGACCGGATCTGGGTGCAGATGTCCGGCCCGGGCGAGTCCGGCTTCGTCGTCCAGTCGGGTCAGCACGTCAGCTTCACCGGCACCGTCGTCGAACACGACCGCGGGTTCGCCGACCGGGTCGGCGTCAACATGCTCGAGGGGGCCGCCCGGCTGACCTCGGAGGGCGCCCACCTGGAGGTCCCCCGCTCGACCGTCGTCCTGGCTGGGTGAGCGCCCCGGCCGCGCTCGCCAGCTTCCTAGCCGGCAAAGCCCTCTGCCGGCGGCCGGTCTTCGGACACGACCCAGTCCGGCCGCTTACGCGGCCGGCCGCTGGTCCGGACGGCGGGACTTGCCCCAGCGAACGGTCTCGCGAGGCCGGGAGATCAAAGCGTGTGCGGCCGGCGCCCCCGCTATCGCGAGGCCCATCCACGGCATCCCGGCGGCCGCGCCGCCGTAGACGCGAATCCGCACCTTTAGATCGACGTCATTTCGCGCGGCTGCTGCTCCGCCAGCAACGGCACTAGATGTGCTGTCCAAGGACATTGGCACAGTTGTGACGACACGCTGTAGGTGGTGATGGACGGCGAGGGTCTCCTGGTCGTGGAGTGGAGCTGCTGAGAACCAGTTCCACGAAACCGGGAGGCCTTCGTGTCCCACGCTAATGCCGCACTGACTCCTCGCGCACGCCTGAAACTCGGTCGGCTGGTCGTCGAGGAGGGATGGTCGGTGGCGCGGGCAGCCGAGTATTTCCGAGTCGCCTGGCGCACGGCGAAACGCTGGGCCGATCGCTAGGCAGCTATCGGCGAGGCCGGAATGCAGGACCGGTCCTCACGGCCGCATCGCAGTCCCTCGCGCACTCCGCTGCCTGTAATCGTGCATCTCCGCTGGAAACAGCGTCTGTCCCCAGTAGCGATCGGCGCCCGGCTCGGGATGCCGGCCTCCACGGTCCACGCCGTGCTGACCCGCTGCCGGCTGCATCGGCTCTGGCACCTCGACCGCGTCACCGATGAGCCGATTCGCCGCTACGAACACGACCGGCCCGGCGCGTTGATCCACGTCGATGTGAAGAAGTCGATGTGAAGAAACTCGGCAACATTCCCGACGGCGGCGGCCACCGCTATCTGGGCCGCCAGCTCTACACCTCAGAAAACGACCGCCGCAAAGCACTACCGTCCTGGCTGCACCACTACAACCAACACCGACCCCACTCCGCGATCTCAGGCCGACCACCCATCACTCGGTTGACCAACCTGCCTGGACAGCACAACTAGAGCCAGCGCCAATATGCCGAAGGTCGCGGATAACGCGAGCAACCACAGCGACGTCGCCCTCGCCCATGCGGGATGAAGATCTCGATTGCTGGTAGCAATCCAACCGAGCGCGGCCACTGTGGGGTTGGTCAGCCATCATCGAGCTCCTCACGTGGAACTTCCGAGTCGCTCAAGGATGCAGGGTGACCGTCAGCTCGGTGCTCGACCCCGTCACCACGAGCTCGGCCGCGTGGGACGCGTCCTGGAGATCCGCCGCGACCGCGCGGATCGCCTCGGCCAGCTCCGGCGGCGCGGCCACCTCGATACGCCCCACCTCGGCGCGAGGCGACAGGCGCGCCGCGGACTTCTCCTTTCGGATCGCGGCTATCGCCTGCGACGCCGCCGCCATCACACCCGCATCACCCCCGCCCGCGAACGGCAACTCCGCCGACGACGGCCACGGCGCCCGGTGGATCGACCCCTCGTGGCTCCAGGACCACGTCTCCTCGGTGACGTACGGCAGCATCGGTGCCAGCAGCCGCAACACCACGTCCAGAGCCCGCCGCAGCGCCACCCGGGCCGAGTCCGACCCGCCGTACGCGCGCGCCTTCACCAGCTCCAGGTAGTCGTCACAGAACATCCAGAAGAACCGTTCGGCGCGCCCGAGCGCGGCCGCGTAGTCGAGCGCCTCCAGCGCCGAGGTGCACGACGCCACCACCTCGTCCAGCGCCGCCAGCAACGCCAGGTCCAGCGGCTCGGTGACCGTCGGAGAAGACGGCACAGGCACCAGCAGCACGAACCGACTCGCGTTCAGGATCTTCGTCGCCAACCGACGACCGATCTTCATCTGCTTCACGTCGAACGCCGTATCCGTGCCCGGACGCCCACTCGCCGCCCAGTACCGCACCGCGTCCGCGCCGTACTCGTCCAGCAGATGGGTCGGCGTCACCACGTTGCCCTGCGACTTCGACATCTTCTTGCGGTCGGGATCGAGGATCCACCCGGACAGCGCCGTCGCCTTCCAGGGCAGCACGCCGTGCTCCAGCTGCGCCCGCACCACGGTGTCGAACAGCCACGTCCGGATGATGTCGTGGGCCTGCGGACGCAGATCCATCGGGAACGTCGACGCGAACCGGTCGGAGTCGGTGAGCCAGCCGCTCACCAGCAACGGCGTCAACGACGACGTCGCCCAGGTGTCCATCACGTCGGGGTCGCCGACGAACCCGCCCGGCTCGCCGCGCTGCGACTCCACGAACCCCGGCGGGCACGACGAGGCCGGGTCCACCGGGAGCGACGCCTCCGACGCGAAGATCGGGCTCCCGTAGTCGGTGGCCCCGTCGGCCGAGACCGGGTACCACACCGGGAACGGCACGCCGAAGAACCGCTGCCGGCTGATCAGCCAGTCCGCGTTCAGCCCGCGCACCCAGTCGTCGTACCGCGACTTCATGTACGCGGGCACCCACTCGAGCTCCGCGCCCCGCGCCAGCAGCGCGTCCCGCGAAGCCAGCGTCCGGATGAACCACTGCCGGCTCGTCACGATCTCGAGCGGCCGGTCGCCCTTCTCGTAGAACTTCACCGCCCTCGTCGTCGGCCGCGGGTCGCCCCGCAGCGCGCCGGCCTCACGCAACCGGTCGAGGAGGAGCTCCCGGGCCGAGAACAGCGTCTTCCCGACGAGTTCGTCCATGAGCTTCTGCGCCGACGGCGTCGGGAAGTCGAGCGGAAGGATCCGCCCGTCCCGGCCGACGATCGGCCGCGTCGGCAGCTGCGCTTCCCGCCACCAGAGCACGTCGGTGACGTCGCCGAACGTGCACACCATCGCGATCCCGGTGCCCTTGTCGGGATCGGCCGCCGGGTGCGCGACGACCGGCACCTCCACGTCGAACAACGGGGTGGCCACGGTAGTCCCCACCAGGTCGCGGTACCGGTCGTCGGACGGGTGCGCCACCAGCGCCACGCAGGCCGGCAGGAGCTCGGGCCGGGTCGTCTCGATCAGCACGTCCCCGAACGCCAGCGTGTAGTACGACCCGCTGACCTCCTTATCGACCACCTCGGCGTTCGCCACCGCGGTCCGGAACGTCACGTCCCACATCGTCGGCGCCTCGGCCTGGTACGCCTCGCCCCGGGCCACGTTCCGCAGGAACGCGGCCTGCGAGATCCGCTGGGCGGCCGCGCCCACCGTCGTGTAGGTCATCGACCAGTCGACGGACAGCCCCAGCCGCCGCCACATCCGCTCGAACGCCTTCTCGTCGGTGGCGGTCAGTTCCTCGCACAGCTCGACGAACCTCCGCCGGGAGACCCGGGGCCCTTCCTCCGACGGCGAGTACGGCAGCGACGGGTCGCACGTCACCCCGTAGTAGTTCTGCACCCGGCGCTCGGTCGGCAGCCCGTTGTCGTCCCAGCCCATCGGGTAGAACACGGCCTTGCCGCGCATCCTTTGGTAACGGGCGATCACGTCGGTGTGGGTGTAGCTGAACACGTGCCCCACGTGCAGCGACCCGCTCACGGTCGGCGGCGGCGTGTCGATCGAGTACACGTCCGACCGCGCTACCGCCCCGGAGAAGCGGTACAGGCCGGCCGCCTCCCAGGCGTCCGACCACTTCGTGTCCAACCCCTCCAGCGAGGGCTTCTCCGGCGGCAGCGTGTTCACGAAAACAGTCAACCCGGCCGGTCAACGACTTTCCAGGTAGCGGAGCACGGCCAGGACCCGGCGGTGGTCGGTGCGGTCCTGGGGCAGGTCGAGCTTGGTGAAGATCGCGGTCACGTGCTTCTCGACGCTCCGCGCGGCCAGGTGCAACCGCTCGGCGATCGCGATGTTCGAGCGCCCCTCGGCCAGCAGGCCCAGGATCTCGTGCTCCCGCGCCGACAGCCGCTCCAGGCCCGCGTCCGTCGGCCGCACCGCGATCAACTGCCGGACCACCTCGGGGTCGAGCGCGGTCCCGCCCTCGGTGACGCGCCGCAGCGCGTCCAGAAAATCGCGGGTCCGGACGATGCGGTCCTTCAGCAGGTAGCCGATGCCGGTCGGATGCTCGGCGAGCAGCTGGCGGGCGTAGCCCGTCTCGACCCACTGCGAGAAGACCAGCACGGGGGTGCCACCACCGCGGATCGTCACCGCGGCCCGCAGACCTTCGTCGGTGTGGGTCGGCGGCATCCGGACGTCGACGATCGCCGCGTCCGGGGCCGACGCGGCCACCGCGGCGAGCAGGTCCTCGGCGTTGTCGACCGCGGCCACCACCTCGATGTCGTGGTCGGACAGCAGCAGCCGCACCCCGTCGCGGAGCAGCGGGTTGTCCTCGGCGATGACCACACGCACGCCTCAGCCCTCCGGTGGGAGCGTCATCGTGACGGTCGTGGGTCCGCCGGCCGGGCTGTCGATCGCGAACGTCCCGCCGAGCGCGACCGCGCGCCGGTGCAGCCCGGCCAGCCCGGTCCCGCTCCCGGCCCGGGCTCCGCCGCGACCGTCGTCGGTGACGGTCAGCCGTACGGACCCGTCCGCGCTGCGCAGGTCCACCCGGGCCCGGGTGGCTCCGGCGTGCCGCGACACGTTCGTCAGCAGCTCCCCGACCGTGAAGTACACCGCGGACGCGACCACGTCCGTAGGCTGCCGCACCATGTCGATACGGACGTCGACGGGCACCGAGCCGCGGCCCGCCAACGTCTCGATCGCCGTCGGGAGCCCGTCGTCCAACGCGGGCGGGTGCAGCCCGCGGACGATGTCGCGCAGCTCGGCGAGCGCTTCGACGACCGAGTCCTGAGCGTCGGTCACCAGACCTCGGACGGTGGCGTCGTCGACCCGGGCCTCGATCCGGGAGAGCGTCACGCCCAGTCCGACCAGGCGGGCCTGGGTGCCGTCGTGCAGGTTCCGCTCGACCCGGCGCAGCAGCGCGGCCGAGTCGGCCCGCAGCGCGGCCTGGCCGGCCTCCAGCGCGGCGATCCGGAGCCGGTCTGGGGTCGGGGCCAGCAGAGCCCGGATCAGCAGCCGGTCCAGCCCGACGAGGATCCTCACCACCCACGGGAACACCAGCACGTACCCGAGGCTCTCCAGCGCCAGCAGCCACGAACCGGCCCAGCTGCTGTCCAGCGGAAGGACGAACCACCAGGCCGGGTACGTGATCCCGGCGACGGCGGCGACGACCGGACCGCCCCCGAGGTAGACGGTCGCCAGCGCCAGCGGGAGCCGCACGATGCCGTAGAGCAACGCCCGCCAGGCCGTGCCGTCGGTCAGCGTGGCGACGACGAATCCGGCGAAGCCCGGCCGCCGGGCCCGCTCCGGCGGTTCCGGCCAGTCGAGGCCGAGGAACCAGCGGGCCGGTAAGCGAAACCACACCACGGTGTGCCGGAGCACCCAGAGCGCGCCGATCAGCACCGGCAGACCCACGGTGAGCAGCGAGTAGACCGCGCCGGCGGCCCCGGCCACCGCGACGACGAACACCGGCACCGCGAAGAACAGGCCGACGAACGCGTAGCCCAGCTCCCGCCAGGTCCGCGCCGCGAACGGGGCCCGGAGCAGGATCACGGACCGTCCCCGAGCGACGCGATCGCCGGCCGGCGCGTGACGCCGAGCGCGGGCCCCACGGTGCCGGCCGCCACGACCAGCGCGACCCCGCCGACCCCGGCCACGACGACCGAGGCCGGCAGATAGGGCGTCCCGGGCAGCATCGGCAGCAGCGTCGCGGCGGCCGCGCCCGCGGCGACGAGCAGACCGGTGACCGTCACGAGCAGAGCCTCGCAGACGATGACGCCGAGCGCGCCGGATCGGGTGGCCCCGGCCAGCCGCAGCAGCGCCAGCTCCCGGCGGCGGCCGAGCACCACGGTGATCAACGTGGTCAGCGCGGCCACCGCGGCGAACACCGTGTAGACCGCGGTGCCGGAGTAGTCCAGCCAGAGGTCGGACGCCGGCTCGGGGTGGCCGCTGGCGTGCGCGGCGGTCGTGTGCACGGTGACCTTGATCGTCGCGAACGCGACGGCCAGCACCAGCGGCACGAACGCCCCCGAGTACGCCTTGGCCCGGACGGCGAGGTTGTCGGCGGCCAGCGTCCCGGTGCGGCCGAGCGCCCGGGCGAACGGGGCGGTCAGCCACAGCAGCGCCGGAGCGAGCAGGCCGGCGCCCAGGCACATCGCCAGCAGGACGAAGAACACGGACTGCTCGGCTCCGTCGGTGCCGGACGCCGCCACCGAACCCGCCAGCCCACCGGCGACGAACAGCACGCCGAGCAGGGCGCGGACCGGGCTGATCGGCCGCCGGGGCGCCGCCGTGTCGGTGAGCGCGACCGCGGGCCGCACCCGGGACGGGCGGATCGCCGCGACCAGCGCGCCGATCACCGACGTGCCCAGCACGATGCCGAACGCGACCGGCAGTGCCGCTCCGGACCCGACGAACCTGGTTCCGAGAGGTGCGGCGCCGTGGCTGACCAGGCTCTCCACCCAGGCCCGGCCACCGGCCAGGCCGAGCGGGACGCCGATCAGCGTCGCCGGGACCGCGATCACCGCGGCCTGCCCGGCGGCGGCCCGCCGGACCAGGCCCGGCGTCGCTCCGACCGCCCGGACCAGCGCGATGTCCCGCGCCTGCCGGGCGATCGTCGAGCTCATCGTGACGCCGACGAGGATCGCGCAGAGATAGACCGCGATTCCGACGAGTACCCCGGCGAATTCGTGCAGGTCGGTGCCCGCCGGCAACGACCGCAGGGCCCCGAGCGCACCCGCGATCAGCGCGGCCGCCAGGCACTGGACGACGAACGGCCCGGCGAACGACCACGGATGGGCACGCAGCGCCTGGCGGACCAGCCCGGCCTTCACGCGGCGACCGCCCGGAGCCGTTCGGCGATCTCCGGGGTGCCCGGCGTCGGGACGTCCGCGACGATCGACCCGGAGCGTAGCAGCACGAGCCGGTCGCTCCAGGCCGCGGCGATCGGGTCGTGGGTCACGATCACGACCGTCGTGCCGTCCCGGTCGCAGGCCTCCCGGAGCAGGCCGAGGACCTGGCCGCCGGTCGTCGGATCGAGCGCGCCGGTCGGCTCGTCGGCGAAGACCACGGTGGGCCCGGTGATCAGGGCCCGGGCCAGCGCGACCCGTTGACGCTGACCTCCGGACAGCTCGCCGACCTTTCGCCGGCCCAGATCGCCCAGCCCAACGGCGTCCAGAGCGTTCTCGGCGGAACGACGGCGGGAGGCGCCGAGGCGGACCGGCAGGAGCACGTTCTGTCGGACCGTGAGCTCGGACAGCAGGTTGTACGACTGGAAGACGAACCCGACCCGATCCCGGCGCAGCCGGGTGAGCCGACGTTCGGGCAGGTGGGTGATGTCGTGCCCGGCGAGGTGGACCCGTCCGGACGTGGGCCGGTCGAGGCCTGCCGCGCACTGCAGCAGCGTGCTCTTGCCGGATCCGGTGGCGCCCATGACCGCGACGAACGCGCCGGCCGGGATGCTCAGGCACACCCCGGCCAGCGCGGTGACGCGGCCGTACCGCCGGACGACCTGCTCGAGTTCGAGTGCGTTCATGCACCTCAGCGTCGTCGGAACGACACCGGCGCACAGCCGGGCCGACCGCCGGGACGAGGTGCGGACAACCGCACCTAGCGGTCGAGCTCCTGGCGGAGCTCGTCGATCTTCTCCGAAGCCTCGGCCTTGGTGAGGTCGTCCGGGACCTCCTCGCCCGCCTGGCGGGCCAGCGTGTGGAGGTAGGAGTCCTGCGCGCCGGTGGCCGGTTCGTCGCCGGTCACCCAGTCGCTGGGGTCCTTCTCCAGGCTGCGCTGCTGCTGGATGTCGGTGTCAGCCACGGGTTAGCTCCCTTCGCACGTATGTACGGCACTGGACATACCCGCGAACTCATCCGTCACACGCGCCCAGGTGTCTTCGGCTGGTCCTGGGCGGTAGGAGTCGCGTTCGTCGCAGAAGTAGCCGTGCGGAGTGTCGGGGTAGACGATCGTCTCCACCGGGAGTGTTTCGGGGTCCACCAGGTGGTCGTCGGCGCCGGTGAAGACCAGCGCGCGTTTCGCTCGGAGTGGAAGGGAGACCGTGGGTTCCGGGCCCGCGAACGGGAACGGGCCGCCGGTCAGCCAGCCGGGGTAGAGCGCGATCAGCAGGTCCAGCGGGAGTTGGGTGGCGGCGTAGTAGAGGAGGTGGCCGCCGGCCGACATCCCGAATGCGGCGATCCGGGTGGCTCCACGGCTCGTCAGCGTGTCGATCGCGGCTGCGGTGTCGTCGAGGATCGCCGGCCGGTCGAGGCGGCCGAGGAGTTCCAGCCCTCGTTCTCGGCCCTCCGGCGTGGCCGGGAGCGCGATGTCGTCGCCGAAGCGGCGGTAGAAGTCGGGGATCACCACCTCGTGGCCCAGGGCGGCGATCCGGTCGGCGACCCGGCGGACGTAGCCGGTGACCCCGAACATCTCGAACCCGATGATCACGCCCGTCGTCGTCATGACGCTCAGCCTGCGCGGTTCCGGCCGGCCCAGCCACCGCACGTCGTTACTAGGATCGGGGCGTGAGCGAGCTGGGGGTTTTTCTGCGCTCGCGGCGCGAGCGGGTGCGGCCGGCTCAGGTCGGGCTGCCGGCCGGTTCCCGGCGGCGGGTCCGGGGGCTGCGCCGGGAAGAGGTGGCGCTGCTCGCCGACGTCTCGGTTCCGTACTACGCGCTGCTGGAGCAGGGCCGCGAGGTGCGGCCGTCGGCGGGGGTGCTGGACGCGCTGGCCCGGGCGCTGCGGCTGCCCCCGCCCGAGCACGCGCTGCTCTATCGGCTGGCCGGCGCCGATCCGCCGGCCGGGTCCGGCCCGGAGGTCGTCAGCGCCGGGGTGGTGGACCTCGTCGCGCGGCTCGACCCCTGTCCGACGTACGTCACCGGCCGGAACTGGGACGTGCTGGCCGCGAACCGGGCCGCGCGGGCGCTGTTCGGCGTCTTCGACAACCTGCTGGTCTTCATGTTCACCGACCCGCGGGCCCGGTACGTCTACGTCGAGTGGGAGCGGGAGGCCGCCGCCCAGCTGGCCCGCTTCCGGGCCGCCTCCGCCCACCGGCGGGAAGCGTCGGACGTGGTCGCGCTGGTTTCGCGTCTCCGTGACGCCAGCGACGAGGCCGCCCGGTGGTGGGCGTCACCGGACGTGGCGCCGCTGTCGGCGGGGTCCAAGCTGCTCCGGCACCCGTCGGTCGGGGAAGTGCGGCTGGAGCATGTGGTTCTGGTGGTGGCCGATGCCCCGGATCAGAAGGTGGTGACGTTCCGCGGACCGGAGGATCAGCTGAGAACCTTGGCGACGTCGTCCGTCTGATGTTCTCGGGAGGGTCACTCCCAGCGGAAGTAGCGGCTGGCGGCGGCGAGCGAAGCGGCCGCCCAGGCGGCCAGCGTCAACGCGTCGCCGACCGGAAAGGCCTCGCCTTCGCCCAGCACGGACCGCAACCCGTCGGCGAGCGCCGCGCTCGGCAGGAGGCCGAGCACGTCGGCGACCCCACCCGGCAGCGACGACAACGGAAAGATGATGCCGCCGGCGAACAGCAGCAGGAACCAGACGACGTTCGCCGCCGCCAGCGTCGCCTCGGCCCGCAGCGACCCGGCCATCAGCAACCCGAGCCCGGCGAACGCGGCCGTCCCCAGGATCACCAGCACCGCCACCGTCAGCGGGTTCCCCCGCGGACGCCACCCCAGCGCCACCCCCACCCCGCTGATCACCGCGATCTGGATGACCTCCAGGCCGGCGACCGCTAGCGTCTTCCCGCCGAGCAACCCCCAGCGCGGCAGCGGCGTCGCTCCGAGCCGCTTCAGCACCCCGTACCGACGCTCGAACCCGGTCGCGATGGCCAGCCCGGTGAACGCGGCCGACATCACGGCCAGCGCCAGGATGCCCGGCACCAGGAAGTCGACCTTCGACAGCCCGCTCGTCGTGTCGATCTCGACGAACGGCTGGGTGACCAGCACCACCGTGAGCAGCACCGGAATGATCAGGTTGAGCAGCAGTTGCTCGCCGTGGCGCAGCGTCAGCTTGAGCTCGATCGCGGTCTGCGAGAGCAGCATCCGGGGCCAGGACGCCGGACCGGGGTCGGGCGTGAAGAGCCCGGGCTCCAGCGCGGTCACCGCAGCTCCCGGCCGGTGAGGTCGAGGAACACGTCCTCCAGGGTCCGCCGCCCGACCTGCAGGTCGCTCGGCATCACGGCCCGGTCCGCGCACCACGCGGTCACCGCGGCCAGCAGCTGCGGCCCGATCGCGGACGGCGGCCCGGTCACCTGGTAGCCGCCGTCGCCCGCGCTGGTGGCCACGCAGCCGGATGGCAGCGTGGCGGTGAGCGTCAGCAGCGCCTCGGCGTCGAGCTCGGCGTCGGCCCGGAAGCGCAGCGTCGGCTGCTCGCCCCGGGTCAGCGCGGCCGGCGTCCCCTGGGCGACGGCCTGACCGGCGTCGATGATCAGGACCTCGTCGGCGAGGCGTTCCGCCTCGTCCATGTAGTGGGTCGTCAGCACGGTCGTGACCCCGTCGGCGCGGAGCGCCTCCACGATCTGCCAGACGACATGGCGCGCCTGCGGGTCGAGGCCCGCGGTCGGCTCGTCCAGAAACACCAATTCCGGACGGCCGACGACGGCCATCGCGAGCGACAGACGTTGCTGCTGACCGCCGGAGAGCCTCTTGACGGTCGTCCGGGCGACCGGGGTGAGGCCGAGCAGGTCGAGCAGCAGGCCGGGGTCGATCGGGTTCCGGCTGTAGGACGCGACCAGGTGCAACATCTCGGCCGTGCGGGCACCCGGATAGGCACCGCCTCCGGCCTGCAGCATCACGCCGACCCGGGGGCGGAGCGCGGTGGCGTCGCGCACCGGGTCGAGGCCGAGGACGCGGGCGGTGCCGCCGTCGGCGCGCCGGAAGCCCTCGCAGGTCTCGACCGTGCTGGTCTTGCCGGCCCCGTTGGGGCCGAGGATCGCGAAGACGGACCCGCGCGGAACCGCGAAGCTGAGGTCGTCGACCGCGACCTTCTCGCCGTAGCGCTTGACCAGACCGCTCACTTCGACGGCCGGCGCGCCACGCTTCTCCGCGGCGGCGAGGGGGCGCACGCGGGCGGAGGAGGTCACGTCGACAGAGTGTAGGCGCCCGTTGCTCGCGCCGGTGCGTCGAGCTACCGCGTACCGCGTCACATCAGGGGCACGTCGGTGGCGGAGGACTCGTTCAGGTGCAGGACGATGGACGGGTGAGCAGCACCAACCGGGTTCCGGAAACCAGGCTGATGGGCGACGAGGAGCTCTCGGCCGACGACGCGTGGGAGACGCTGCGCCAGTACGGTCGGTGGCACCTGCTGCGCGACGCGTTCGTCCGGTTCCGCTACGGCGACGGTTTCAGCCACTCCCGGGCGCTGGCGTTCCAGCTCTGCCTGGCCGCGGTGCCGTTCCTGATCGCGCTGACCGGTCTGGCCGCGGATCTGGGCGCGGAGGAGGGCGGCCAGATCGTCGCGAAGACCGTGCTGGAGCTGACGCCCGGCAGCAGCGACCAGCTGGTCGAGCAGACGCTGGGTGAGGACGAGACCGGCGAGTTCGCGCTGGTGCTGGGCCTGATCACCGGGATGGTCGCGCTGACGACCGCGATGGCGCAGGTCGAGCGGGGTGCGAACCGGATGTACGGGGTGGAGCGCGATCGGCCGGCGCTGCGCAAGTACGTGCGGGCGGCGGTGCTCTCGGTGGTGGCCGGGCTGCCGGCGTTCGGTGGGTTCCTGGTGCTGGTCGCCGGTGAGCCGTTCGGGGACGCGGTCGTGTCGGAGTACGGGTGGGCGGGGTGGATCGAGACGACGTGGGACGTGGTCCGGTGGCCGCTCGGGTTGGTGCTGACCGTGGTGTCGATCGCGCTGCTGTTCGAGCAGTCGCCGAGGCGGCGGCAGCCGGGGATGTCGTGGCTGGTGTTCGGCGCCGGGGTCGCGACGGTGCTCTGGTTGATCGCGTCGTTGGGGTTGGCGCTGTACGTACAGGGAAGCGGCTCGTTCGGGGCGACGTACGGGCCGTTGACCGCCATCATCGCGCTGCTGCTGTGGGCGCAGTTGACGTCGATCGCGTTGTTCTTGGGGTTGGCTTTTGCGGCACAGTTGGAGGCGTTGAGGGTGGGGGCCGCCGACCCGGCGGAACCGGATCGCTGGGAACCGTCACCGGCCGCGTGACGGCGAGCCGCTGCGAAGCTGATTCCGTCGATCGACGCGATGATCGTGGACCCGCGACTGTTCGGCCCCCGGCGTTCGGTGCCGGCCGAGGAGCGTGCGTCGGTGGAGAGCGGCTGGGATGCGCACTACGGCTCGGACTTCGCTCTCGGCGAGCTGGCCTACGAGGGATACGAGTTCGAGGATCACGACGGCCGGGTGATGCTCTACATCCAGTACTGGTGCAGCTGACCGCGCTGCTGGCGAGTGTTGCGAGCCGAACGTTCCCGGCGTAGCCGGGCCGATCGAGCGCGGCGGTGTTTCGGGTGAACCTGTTTCCAGGACGGGACAACACATTTTCTGGAGGCTGGACATCATGAGCGGTTGCTACGAGTACGAGTACGACTACTGCGGCGACGACTACGACTACTGCCGCCCGCGTCGGCGTCACCACAAGCGTCGTCACCACAACGACTGCTGGGACTACTCGTACTGAGAGACTCACGCTCGTCCGTGAGCGGCCTGACTCATACTCTTACTGGCCTCGATCGACCCCTCGCGCGGATGGTTCGTACCGGGGGGTTTCGGGTGTCTTGCTGCAGATCCGTCGTCGGCTCGCGGGCAGCACCCTTGCGGTGCCGGCCGGGAGGGTAGTGACCTCATAGGAGCCTGATCGCAGCAGGTCCCGTCTCAGTCTCGTCCACCCGCCCGACCGGCGTCGCGACCCGTTTGCCGCCGAAGGCGGAGGACCGCGCGTGACCACCATGACCGAGGATCCACGGCGGCGTCGAGTCGTGATCGACGTCGACACTCACAAACAGGCCCATGTCGCGGTTGCGCTGGACGCGATCGGCGGACGACTGGACCACCGCTCGTTTCCGGCTGACCGGGCCGGCTATCAGCAGCTCCTGGAGTGGGCGACCAGCTTCCAGACGGGGATGAACGACGCGGAGCTGCTGTTCGGCATCGAGGGCACCGGCAGCTACGGCGCGGTCTGGTCGCGACGATCCGCCAGGCCGGGCACCGGCGCACCACGGTGGTGGAGGTATCCCGGCCCAACCGGCGGGTCCGGCGTCTGCGCGGCGAAGACGACGCCCTGCATGCGGAGAACGCCGCCCGGGCCGCTTCGGCCGGGACCGCCACCGGCACGCCGAAAACCAGCGACGGCCTCATGGAAATGCTCCGCCAGGTCAAACTCGCCAAAGACGCCGCGGTCAAGGCCCGCGCCGCCGCGATGGTCAGCCTCAAATCGGTGCTCCTCACTGCCGACCCGACTCGCCAGCCAAGGCTCGAGGGCCGGGAAGCGACAGCTGCCCGGCCCTCAGCCGTGTACCGAGCCCGCCGGGCGCGAGCCCGGGATCGTCTTAAGCTCCGATCATGATTCGCTGGGTGCTCGACAGCTTGCCTCGCCGGCTCTGGCGCGCCGGCAATCTGCACTTCCTTTTCGGCGCCCAATTGACGCTGCATTTCTGCATCGGCGCCGAGATCGAACGGACGGTCGAGGTGAACGGGCACCAAATCGCCCGAGGCCGCGCAGGAGGCGCCGCCGACCTCGTGAACCCCTAAGACGGGCGGCGCGGTGTGGTGCGCTTCGGCTGAGGAGTTCAGAGTTGAGATAGATCGACCCAGCTCTGTAGCCGCAACTCGGAGGATCTGGGACTTCTGCCTGACGAGCCTGCTGCTCGCGGCGCCGAGTGAGCCAGTGGGTGGTGAAAGGCCCACGAGTACCAGTGCGGCGCTGACCACACCGACGATTGCCGTCGGGGCCGTCGTGGACCAGACTCCGGGATCGCGCGCCTGCTTTGTGATGCGGCAGGAGCAGGTAATCCGTCGGGCTCAATTATGGCGCATTCGTCTTCGCTTTACGGCTACCGCAGCGCGCGTGCAGCTGAACACGGCAGAATTCGTGGGCCTTCCTCACGTCGTTCAAATCTGGCTGGGTAGCTTCGTTCAGTGCTGACCCCTGACTAGCACGGCTTCGTCGTCGCGGATCGGTACGAATTGGTAGCGGTCGCCGAGTTCGGCGATCAGGCGGGCGTAGCGCTCCTCGCGGCCTCGGTCGGCGTGGGCGAGCGGATAGAACGGGACGAGCCCCAGCCCCGCGGTGTTCGCGACCTCGCCGGGGTCGTCGTCGCCGCGATAGAACGTCAAGTCGGCCGCCGCGAGCGAGGCGCCGGACGACACGCCCGCGTAGGCCAGGCGCCCGGCTCGGACGCTCCGAGCAACCGCGGTCACGAACCCGGTCCGCTGCGCCTGTTGCAGTAGATAGATCGGGAAACCGCCGGTCACGAAGACCAGATCGGCCCACTCCAGCGCCGTCGATACCTCGTCGATCGACGCCGGCTCGAGATCGAGCCGGCGAACGGCCAGGCCTTCGGAAAGCAGAGCGGCGTGAGCGACACCGACCCACGGCGTCGACGGCATCGGGTTGCCGGCGGTCGGCACCAGCACCGCGCGCCCGGCCCGGCGTGGGAGCTGACGCAACCAGGCCGGCAGCGCGCCGAGCCCGTGGCTGCCGAGGAAGATCTCCACCCGGGAAGAGTCACCCGCCCCCGCTGCCGGCCACGACGTGCGCGGCCATCAGGAATGATCGACTCAGCTGACGGGCGTCCCGTGAATGTGCACCGTATAGGTGTAGTAGACGCTGCAGTTCGTGCTGTTGGCACTGACGTTGCAGACTCGGAAATGATAGACGGTTCCTTCGGGCCAGGTCTTGGGAAAATAAGCCTCGATGCTGCCGCAGCCGGCGTGATTCTCAATAGTGGTAACCACCGAGCTATTGCCCTTTTTGTACTGGACGCGAGGCACCATGCCGTCACAGATTTCGTCGTCTACATAGAATCCCTCGGCGTTGATGTTGTCGGAAAATCGGCCCCACGCGCCGCCGTCCGGCGAATGCCTGTCCGCACTGTCAGCCGCCGCAGGCGTCTGGACTAACACATTCAGGGCCGCGACCAACCCCAGCCCGGACATCACCGCGCCCGACTTTTTCATGCCGACATTCTTCATTCCCGCTCCCGCATTCGGTCGACAACTCAAGCCCGCCCGACCATACTCCCGAACACCGCAAGCGCAACCGAAGGTTGCATCAGCCCGCCCCCTCGGTTACCGTCGTCCTGCAACCAGAGGTTGCGGATACCCAGCCGGGAGGCACCCATGGAATACGGAAGCATCGAGCGCGAACTACACATCGACGCCACCCCCGAGATCGTCTACCAGGTGATCAGCTCCCCCGAGCACCTGCGCGAATGGTGGCCGGACGAGGCCGAGCTCGAGCCCGTCCCCGGCGCCACCGGGTCGGTCACGTTCGGCGACCCGGCCTCGCCGGACGCGAAGGTCGAGGAGCTCACGGTCGTGGACGCCGACCCGCCCCGGCGGTTCTCGTTCCGCTGGGTCTACGACCAGGCCCCGGCCACCGAGACCAACTCGCTGCTGGTCACCTTCGACCTCACCCCGTCCGAGGGCGGCACCCGGCTCCGCTTCACCGAGACGGGCTTCCGCGAGATCGGTTGGGAGGCCGCCGTGCTGGAGGAGGCCTACCTCGACCACGTCCGCGGCTGGGACCACTTCCTCCCCCGCCTGGTCACCCGCGCCGACCGCCTGGTCACCCGCCCATGACCCCCAACGCCGGTCACCCGCCCATGACCCCCAACGCCGGTCACCCGGCGACGACCACAGAATTCGACGACGCCCTCTGGTCGGCGATCGGCGACCCGACCCGGAGGCGCATGCTCGACCTCCTCCTCGCCGACGGCGTAGCCACCGCGACCACGCTCAGCCAGCGGCTGCCGGTCACCCGGCAGGCGGTGGCCAAACACCTCGGCGTGCTCGACGGCGTCGGCCTGGTGCGGATGACGTCGGCCGGGCGGGAACGCCGCTACGAGATCGACCACGCGCAATTCGCCCGGGCGGTCGCCCAGCTGTCCTCCGTCGGCGCGACCTGGGACGCCCGGCTCGGACGCATCAAGCGCATCGCCGAGCGCATCCAGCGCGACGCCCAGAACTGAAGGGACAACCCATGGTGAGCACCGAGCGCGGTTACTCCACGTCCTACGTCGTCCACCAGTCCCCGGAGGAGGTCACCGCCGCGGTTCTCGACGTCCGCAATTGGTGGACCGGTCAGATCGACGGACCGACCGACGAAGTGGGAGCCGAATTCACCTACCGCCACCCACCGCAGCACTACAGTCGCCAGCGCGTCGTCGAGCTCGAACCGGGACACCGCGTGGTGTGGCGCGTCACCGACAGCCGGCTCGCGTTCGTATCCGAGCCGGCCGAATGGACCGGCAGCACGATCATGTTCGAGATCGCCCCGGTGGCGGACGGCACCGAACTGCGGTTCACCCACGTCGGTCTGGTCCCGGACGTGGAGTGCTACGACGCCTGCTCCACGGCCTGGCTGCATTACGTCAACGGCAGCCTGCACAGCCTGATCACCACCGGAACCGGCCTCCCCGATCCGTGGTGACCGAGCCAAGCCGACGCCAAGCCCCCCAAGCCGCCCCCCAAGCCGCCTCCCGAGCAGCCCAAGCCTGAGCCAAGCTCCCGCCAACCCTCTCCTCCCATGGTGGTGCCACCACAACGACACCAGGGAGCACCACCATGACCGAGCTGACCACCGCCGCCCCCCTGCACGAACTCTCCATCGCCGGCCGCGTCCTCCTCCCCGGCCGACCCGGCTACGCCGAGCTCGCCACGCCGTGGAACGTCGCCGTCGTCAACGAACCGATCGCGGTCGTCGAGGTCCTCGACGCGGCCGACGTCGTCGCGACCGTCCGGTTCGCGGCCGCCCACGGTCTCGAGGTCTCGGTCCAGGCCACCGGCCACGGCGCGGTCCGCACCGAACGTCCGACGTTGCTCGTCCACACCGGTCGGCTCACCGACCTCACGATCGACGCCGACGGGATCGCCCGGGCCGGGGCCGGCGTCCGCTGGGGGCAGGTGCTCGAGGCGGGCGCCCCGCGCGGGCTGGCCGGCCTGGCCGGCTCGGCGCCGAACGTCGGCGTGGTCGGTTTTCTCACCGGCGGGGGCATCGGGCCGGTCGTCCGGACGTTCGGCGTCTCGTCCGACCTGGTGACCGCGTTCGAGGTCGTGACCGGCGACGGCGAGTTCCGCCGGGTCACCGCCGACGAGAACCCCGCGCTGTTCTGGGGCCTGCGTGGCGGCAAGGGCGCGCTGGGCATCGTCACCGCGGTCGAATTCCAGCTGGTCGAGGTGGCCGAACTCTTCGGCGGTTGCGTGTACTTCGAGGGCCGGGACGCCGAGGCCATCGCCCACGCCTGGGCCCGGTGGACCGACGACCTGCCCGAGGCCGCGTCCTCGTCGCTGGCGATCGTGCAGATGCCGGCCATGCCGGGCGTCCCCGAGCCGCTAGCCGGCCGGACCACGGTCGCGCTGCGCTTCGCCTGGGTCGGCGACCCGGCCGAGGGGTCGCGGGTCGTCGAGCCGATGCTCGGCCTGGGGACGATCGTCCTGGGCGGGATGGGTGTTCTGCCGTACTCGGCGATCGGCGCGATCCACGCCGACCCGGTCGACCCGATGCCGACCCACGAGGAGAGCGGCCTGCTCCGCGAGCTTCCCGCCGAGGCCATCGAAGCCCTGATGGGGCTCCTGGCCGACTCCCCCCAGATCATCGTCGAACTCCGCCACCTCGGCGGCGCCTTCGCCCGCGCGAACGACCACGCTCCGAGCGCCTTCGGGCATCGCGACGCGGCCTACAACCTCGTCACGATCGGCCTCGGCGTCCCTCCGGTCGTCGCCGCCGCCGCCGCGCACGGCACCGCGCTCCTCGCCGCCCTCGGCCCCTGGACCACCGGCGGCTGCCTGCCGAACTTCACCGCCTCGGCCGACCCGTCGATCGTCCGCCGCAAGTACGACGACGAGACCCTCACCCGCCTGGCGACGCTCGCCACGACGTACGACCCGCACGGCGTCATCGCCGCCGCCCACCCGATCCACGCGGCCTGCCTGCTGAGCCGCTGATCGATCGAGGTCCCTCCTGGCCACACGGCTGGGAGGGACCTCCGACGTGCCGACAGATTCCCGACTTGCCCTCGGTACGACGCGAACGTCCGGGTGATGATCGAGCCCGTGGAGTACCGCGTCCTGGGTCCGCTCGAAGTCGACCGCAACGGCACCGCCCTCGACCTCGGCGCCCCCAAGCAACGCACGGTCCTGGCCATGCTCTTGCTCGACGCCGGTCGCGTCGTCTCGGCCGACCGCCTGCTCGACGCGGTCTGGGGCGACGACCACCCGCCGAGCGCGGTCGCCAGCCTGCAGGCCTACATCTCGAACCTGCGCCGGATCCTCCGCGACGGCAACGCGGTCACCTCCCCGATCGTCCGGCGCGTCCCCGGCTACCTGCTCGACGTCCACCCCGACCAGATCGACCTCACGCTCTTCCGGGCCGACGCCGACGCCGCCCAGGCGTTCGTCCGGGCCGGCGAGTGGACCGCCGCCGCCGAGGCGGCCGAGCGGGCCCTGGGGCGCTGGCGCGGTGAGGTGCTCGCCGAGCTCGAGGACGAGCAGTGGGTGCGCCAGGCCGCGACCGCGCTCGACGAGCGTCGCACCGAGTGCACCGAGGACCTGGTCACCGCGTTACTGGGGGCCGGCCGGGGCACGGCCGCGCTGACCCTGGCCCGCGAGCTCCACGAGGCCCAGCCCCTGCGCGAGCGGGCCTGCTGGCTCGCGGCCGTGACGCGGTACCGGGCCGGCCGCACCAGCGAGGCCCTTGACGTCCTCCGCGAGCACTTCCGGGTGCTCGACACCGAGCTCGGCCTGGACCCCGGCCCCACCCTCCGCGACCTCCAGGCCGCGATCCTCCGCCAGGACCCCGACCTCCTCGCCTGGCCCGCCGAACCGAACCGAGCCCCCGCCACTCCCGGCCTCGTCCCCCCGATCGCCTCCAGCAGCGATCGACCGGCCGCGGTCGTCACCGGCGAACCCATCGTCGGACGCACCCGCGAGCTCTCCGAGGTCGACGCCCTGCTGACCGACCTCCGCGCGGGTGCCGGCCGCTGGTTGCTGATCACCGGACCGGCCGGGATCGGCAAGACCCGCCTCGCCGAGGAGGCGGTCGCGCGCTGGAACGGCCCGGTCACCCGGGCCTCCTGCCCCGACGACGACGGCGTCCCGCCGTGGTGGCCGATCCGCCAGCTGCTCCGCAGCCTCGGCGCCGACCCGGACACCGTCCTCGCGCTCCCGCCCGACGTCGACGCGGACGCCGCCCGCTACGCGGTCTACGAACGAATTCAGACCCTGCTCGTCGATGCGACCGCCGCCGCCCCGGTACTCGCGTTCATCGACGACGTCCAATGGGCGGACGCCACGTCGCTGCGATTCCTGACCCACCTCGCGTCCACGCCGGACCCGCACCGGCTGGCGGTCGTCGTCACGGTGCGGGACTCGGCGGCCGGGAACGCCGACCTCCCCCGGCTGCTGGCCGCGGCCGCCCGGCGCACCGGCGCCCGCCGGCTCCCGGTGCCGCCGCTGGGCCCGGACGAGGTCGCCGAGCTGGTCAGCACCGTCAGCGGCGAGACCGTGGCCGGTCGCGAGGCCCGCGAACTGACCGACCGCACCGGCGGCAACCCGTTCTTCGTCAGCGAGTACGCGCGGCTCCCGCGCGAGGAGCGCGCGACCGGTGAGCTGCCGCTCGCGGTCCGGTCGGTGCTCGGACGGCGGCTGGCCGGCCTCGACCCGTCGGTGGTCGAGGTGCTCCGCGCTGCCGCCGTCGTCGGCGATCCGCTCGACCTCGGCCTGCTCCGGGCGGTGACCCGCCTCGACGCCGACGACCTGGCCGACCGTCTGGACGAGGCCGCCGACGAGCGGATCATCGTCCCGTCGTCCGGGAGCTACGCGTTCGCGCACGGCCTGCTCCGCGACGAGGTGCTGGCCGGCCTGTCCCCGGTCCGCCTCCAGCGGCTGCACGCCCGCGCGGCCGCCGCTCTCGGCCCCGGCGGGCCGACCGAACGCCTGGTCCGCCGGGCCGCGCACCTGGTGGCCGCGGTCCCGATGGTCGACGTCACCGACGCGTTCGACGCCTGCCGAGCGGCCGCTCTCGACGCCGAACAGCGCTGGCAGTCGGACTCGGCCGCGCAATGGTGGGGCGCGGCGCTCACCGCGTTCGCCGGGCTACCGGCCGAGGCCCGCACGGAGGAGACCCGGGACGACCTGGTGATCGCCCGGGTCACCGCGCTGGCCCGGGCCGGCCGCGGCCAGACCGTCCTCGACGTGGTCGACGAAGCCCTGCTCGACGCCGTCCGCGAGGGCCGCACCCGCTCGGCCGGACGGCTGGCCGGCACCCTGCTCCGGACCACCGGGTCCTGGCCCTGGGCGACGTACGGCGCCGATCCGGGCCCGCTGCTGTCCCGGCTGGCCGGGGTGGAGCGCCGGTTGGCCGACGACCCGGTCGCGCACGTCCAGGTGCTGTCGGCGCTGGCCGTGGGCAGCTTCTACGACCCGGACTTCTCGGTGCCCGACCTGCTCAGCACCCGGGCGCTGGAGCTGGCCGAACGCACCGGCGACCCGGACGCGCTGGCCGACGCCCTGCTGGCCCGCGGGCTGGTGATCTCGTCGATCGGCGCCCGGGCCGAGGAGTCGATCGGAGTGCTGGACCGGCTCGCCGACCTGCCGCACACGCAGGCCCCGGTGGACGACGTCCTCCGGCACGGCATGCTCTGGCTCGTCGAATTCCTGCGCGGGAACCTGGACGCGGCCGAGGAGCACCACCGCGTCGGCTCCCAGGGCAGCGACCTGCTGCGGCTGCCGGTCAGCCGGGTGCAGTTCCGCTGGGCCGAGGGGACGATGGCGGCCTGGCGGGGCGACCTGACCACGGCCCGCTCGATCTACGACCACGCGTACCAGTTGCACCGGCAGACCGAGCTGTACATCGGCGGGGCGCAGTACCTGTCCCAGCTGTCGGTGCTGTTCGCGCAGGGGCGGCTGGCCGAAGCGTCACCGCCGGAGGAGTGGACCGAGGACACCGAGGCGAACCCGGACGTCCTCGACTTCACCCGGGCCGCGGTGGCCGCGGCGAACGGCCGGGTCGACGAGCTGGACGAGCTGATCGCGTCCGCGCTCGGCCGCAACACCCGCACCTGGACGACGCACAGCAAGCTGACGCTGCTGGGGCACCTGGCCGTGGACGCCGGCCTGGCCCGGCACGTACCGGCGCTGCTCGACCGGCTGACGCCGCTGGCCGGCAGGATCGCGAACATCGGCCAGGTCGGCGCGCTCGGCCCGATCGACCTCGCGCTGGCCCGCCTGCACCTGCTGGCCGGGAACGTCACCGCCGCCCGGGACGCGCTGGCGTCGGCCCGGGCGCTGGCCGAGCGCACCGGAGGCGCGCTGGCCCTCGAGCAGTGCCGACGGCTCGAGGCCGAAGCTAGTGCTTCTTCCGCTTCTTCGGGCGGCCGTACCAGTTGAGCCACCAGTCGGCGACGGGGAGCCCGAAGACCGTCCCGAAGCCGCCCTTCGAGGCGATCGACCCGAACGAGCCGACCGACGCGATGCTCCAGGCCGAGCCGATGCTGGCGATCGAGCCCAGGCTGCCGATCGACGCGATGCTGCCCGCCGACCCGATCGAGGCGATGCTGCCGGCCGAGCCGACGCTGGCGATCGAGCCCGCGCTGCCGAACGAGAAGATGCTGCCGGCCGAGCCGATCGAGGCCTTCGAGCGGACCGACGTGCGGGCGGTCAGCGACGTCTCCGTCGCACCCGGGTCGCCCGGCTCGGGCTCGCCCGAGCCGCCGACGAGATGGAGGTTGCGTTCTCCGGACACGGTTGTCAGTCTCCCACTCGCTCGGGTTCGACGGCTGCCCCGGCCAGAAGCTCGCGCTCCCACGCCGTACGGTACGGACCGTCAACGGACAGCAGGGCGTCGTGCGTTCCGCGCTGGACCACTCGTCCCCCGTCCAGCACGAGAATCTCGTCCACCTCTTCGCACCCGGCGAGCCGGTGGGTGATCAGCACGGACGCGCGCCCGGTCGCCAGCAGGTCCGCGGTCAGCGCGTCGGCGGTGGCCGGGTCGAGGCCGGCGCCCGGTTCGTCCCAGACGACGACCGGGAAGTCCGCGAGCACCATCCGGGCCAGCGCCAGCCGCTGACGCTGGCCGCCGGAGACCCGCGCGCCGACCCGGGCGTCGAGCCCGTCGGGCAGCGTCCGCACCCAGTCGTCGAGCCGGGCCGAGCGCAGCGCCGCCCACAGCTCGTCCACGCTCGCGGCCGGGTCGGCGACCATCAGGTTCTCCCGGATCGTCGTGTCGAACAGGTGCGCGTCCTGCGCGCACCACCCGATGTGCCGACGGACGTCGTCCGGGTCGAACGCCCGGACCGGCACCCCGGCCAGCGTGAACGTCCCGGCCGACGGGTCCAGGAACCGCACGAGCACCGCCGCCAACGTGCTCTTCCCCGCCCCCGACGCCCCCACCACGGCCACCCGCCGCCCCCGCTCCAACCGCAGATCGATCCCCTCCAGCGCGTTCATCCCGGCCCGAGGCCACCCCGCCGAGACGCCGGCCAGCTCGACCGGGAACACCTCGGCCACCGCCGCCGAGCCGCCCGCCGGCGGCGGCGCGGTCGGCGGCTCGGTGTCGAAGACCTCGCGCAGGCGCGACTCCGAGACGCGCACCCGGGCGGCCGCCAGCGCCGCCGCCGGCAGCCCCGACACGGCCTCGAACGCGGCCAGCGGCAACAGCACCACGACGGCCAGCAGCACCGGCGACAACGACCCACCCCGAACCGCGGACGCCCCCGCGGCCAGAGCCGCGATCACCGCCCCGCCGGTCGCCAGCGCGGTCAACCCCGCTCCCACTCCGGCCCCGACCGCCGACCGGGCCCGCGCCCGCGCCAACCGCCGATCGATCGCCGACACGACCTCCAGCCGCTCGGCCCCCGACCCGTACGCGACCCACTCCGGCAGCCCCTGCACCAACTCCACGACCGACGTCGTCAGCGCGGCCCGGTCCCCTACCGTCTCCCGCTCGGCCCGAGCCGCGGTCAGCACCGACACCCACGGCACCAGCACCCCGCCGACCAGCAACGCCACCGCCAGCGCGACCCCGGCCACCGGCAGCAGCACCCCGGTCCCGAGCACCGCCAACGCCCCGACCACGGCCCCGACGAACACCGGCAACCGCACCCGCAGGTACCGGTCCTGCACCTGGTCCACGTCGTCCACGAACCGGGCCAGCAGATCCCCTCGCCGGAAGAACGTCAGCCCGGCCGGCCCGACGCTCTCCAGCCGCGCGTACACCCGCGACCGCAACGAGGCCAGAATCCGGAACGTCGCGTCGTGCCCGACCAGCCGTTCCGCGTACCGCAGCACCCCGCGCCCGAGCCCGAACGCCCGCACCGCGGTCACCGCGACCGCCAGCTCCAGCACCGGCGGCTGCTCCGACGCCCGGCTGATCAGCCACCCCGAGGTCGCCAGCAGCGCGACCCCGCACCCCAGCGCCCCGGCCCCCAGAGCTCCCGCGGCCCACAACCTAGAGAACACGCACACCGCCCATCCGCACCACGTGATCGGCCAGCGTCAGCAGCGCCGGTCGATGCGCGACGATCACCGCGGTCCGGCCCTCGACCAGCCGCCGCAACGCGGCCAGCACCCGCTCCTCGGACTCCCCGTCCAGGTTCGCGGTCGGCTCGTCCAGCAGCACGACGGCGGCGTCCCGCAGGAACGCCCGGGCCAGCCCGACCCGCTGCCGCTCCCCCGCCGACAGCCCGGACCCGTCCTCCCCGAGCACGGTCTGCAGCCCGGACGGGCGCGCGGCCAGCACCCCGTCCAGATCGGCCGCGGTCGCGGCCCGGGCCACGTCCTCGTCGGACGCGCCGGGCCGTCCCAGCCGGATGTTCGCCGCGATCGTCCCGGCCACCAGCGTCGGCCGCTGCGGCACCCACGCCACCCGCGCGCGCCAGGCCTCCGGCTCCAGGTCGGACAGGTCCACGTCGCCGATCCGCACGCGTCCGGCCTCCGGCCGCACGAACCCGAGCAGCACGGCCAGCACCGTCGACTTCCCGGTCCCGCTGGGCCCGATCAACGCGGTGACGGTCCCTTTCCGGACGACGAGCGACGCGCCGTCGAGGGCCGGCTCGGTACGGCCCGGATATCGCACGGTGACGTCGTCCAGCACCAGCGCGCCGTCCGGTACCGACGTCCGCGTCCCGGCCGTGGGCACCGGCGTCTCGAGCACCGCGAACACCGCGTTCGCCGCCTCCAGGCCCTCGGTGCTGGCGTGGAACTGGGCGCCGACCTGGCGCAGCGGCAGGTACACCTCGGGCGCGAGGATCAGCACCAGCAGCGCGGTCTCCAGCGTCAGCGAGCCGTCGACCAGCCGCAGCCCCACCGACACGGCGACCAGCGCGACCGAGAGCGTGGCCAGCAGCTCCAGCACCAGCGACGACAGGAACGCGGCCCGCAACACGCCCATCGTCGTGCGCCGGTAGTCGTCGGTGATCCGGCGGACGGTCGCGACCTGCGCTTTCGCCCGCCCGAACACGATCAGCGTCGGCAGCCCGGCCACGACGTCGAGGAAGTGCCCGGACAGCCGGGACAGCGCGTCCCACTGCCGCTTCGTGCGGCCCTGGGTGTACCAACCGACCAGGGCCATGAAGATCGGGATCAGCGGAACGGTCACCGCGAGCACCACCGCGGTCAGCCAGTCGGCCGCCAGCAGCCGGGCCCCGACCAGCACCGGCACCACGACCGCCAGCACCAGCTGCGGCAGGTACCGGGCGAAGTACCCGGTCAGCGCATCGACCCCCCGCCCAGCCAGCGTCCCCAGGTCCCCTGCGCCCCCGCCGGCGCCCGCGCCCGGCGCTCCCCCACCGAGCGCGACCGCCTTCGCGAGGAGCGCGCGACGCAGCGTGGAGACCACGGCCGCACCGGTCCGGTGCGCGGCCGCGTCCTGCGCCCAGGCCACGGCGGCGCGCACGACCGTCACCACCGCCAGGCCGGCCAGCTCGGCCCGCACCGAGTCGCCTCCGGCGACGACCCCGGCGATGGCCGAGGCCAGCAGCGTCGCCTGCGCGATCAACAACCCGGCCGACGTCACCCCGAGCGCCACGCTCGCGACGAGGAACCAGCGCGTCGCCTTCGCGTACCGGAGCAGCCGCGGGTCGAGCGGCCTCACGGCGAGACCAGAGCGGCGCCGGACGACGGCGGGATGTCACGCACCCCGATCCGCTTCCGGAACACCCAGTACGTCCAGCTCTGGTACAGCAGCACCAGCGGCGTGAACGCCAGCGCGGCCCACGACAGAATCCGCAGCGTGTACGGCGTCGCGGCCGCGTTCGTCGTCGTCAGGCTGTTCGCGGAAGCCAGCGTCGACGGCACGACGGCCGGGAACAACAGCGTGAACAGCGTGACCGCCACCAGCACGATCGCCGCCCCGGTACCCAGGAACGCCCAGCCCTCCCGCCCCCGCGCGTTGGCCATCCCGGCCGCCACCAGCGCGACCACCGATCCACCCGCGGTACCCTCCGTCACCGCGTCCCCGTGCGGGGCGAACAGCAACGCGCCCACGACGACGACCACCGCGACGACCAGCACCCGGCCGGCCAGCGCCCGGGCCCGCTCCCGGATCTCCCCGTGCGTCTTCAGCGCGACGAACGCGGCCCCGTGCAGCACCGACAGCGTCAGCGTGGTCAGGCCCCCGAGCAGCCCGGCCACCGTGAACAGGCCGAACACCGACCCGGTGAACTCGCCGTCGGCGTCGATCGGGAGCCCGCCGAGCAGGTTCCCGAACACGAACCCCCAGACGAACGCCGGAACGACCGAGCCGAACACGATGCACCGGTCCCAGCGACGCTGCCAGCCCGGGTCGGTGCGCTTGCCGCGGTACTCGAACGCGAGCGCCCGCAGGATCAGCGCCACCAGCAGCAGCACCATCGGCAGGTAGAAGGCCGACAGCAGCGTCGCATACCACTCCGGGAACGCGGCGAACGTCGCCCCGACCGCCGCGACCACCCAGACCTCGTTGCCGTCCCACACCGGGCCGATCGTGTTGATCAGCACCCGGCGCTCGGTGTCGTCCCGGCCCAGTACCGGCAGCAGCGTGCCGACCCCGAAATCGAACCCCTCCAGGAAGAAGTAGCCCGTCCAGAGGAACGCCAGCACGACGAACCAGACGGTGGTGAGCTCCATGACGTCCCCCTAGTAGGCGAAGGCGAGCTGGCGCTCGGCGTCGGACTCCGACTCTTCGACCGGCGCCGCAGGCGCCTCGGGCCCGGCCTTGGCGTAGGTCAGCAGGAGCCGGGTCTCGACGACGAAGAGGACCGCGTAGAGCAGCGTGAACACGGTCAGAGAGATCGCGACGGTACCGGTGGACATGCTCGGCGAGACGCCGTCGGCGGTGCGGAGCATGCCGTAGACCACCCAGGGCTGACGGCCCATCTCGGTGAAGATCCACCCGAACGAGTTGGCCAGGATCGGCAGCGGGATCACCCACACGGCGGCCCGCCACACCCAGCGGGGTACGGTCGCGCCACCGCCCCGGCGACGCAGCCGCCCCAGCCACCGGCCGGGCGCGCCGGAGAGCGCCAGCAGGCCGGCCGCGACCGCGGCCGCCGCCATGCCGACGCCGATCATCAGCCGGAACGTCCAGTAGGTGACCGGGACGATCGGGCGGTAGTCGCCCTCGCCGTAGCGAGCCTGCTCGGCCCGCTGGACGTCGTTGATCCCCTCGACCTCACCGTCGAACGTGCCGGTGGCCAGGAACGACAGGACCCGCGGGATCCGGATGCTGAAGATCTCGTCGTCCCCGTTCAGCGACCCGATCGTGAACACCGAGAACGACGCCGGCGCGACCGTGTCGTACAGCGCCTCGGCCGCCGCCATCTTCATCGGCTGCTGCTGGGTCATGATCCGGGCCTGCATGTCGCCGCTGATCGCGACGCCGACCGCGGCGAACAGCATCACCCAGGACGCCAGCCGCAGCGACGGCCGCATGACGTCGAGGTGCCGCCCGCGCGCGAGGTGCCAGGCCGAGACCCCGATCAGCAGCGCCGACCCGGTCATGAAGCAGGCGAACAGCACGTGTGGGAAGGCGGAGAGGAGGGTCGAGTTCGTGAGGACCGCGCCGAAGTCGGTGAGCTCGGCCCGTCCCCCGTCGATCCGGTACCCGACCGGGTGCTGCATCCACGAGTTCGCGGCCAGGATGAAGTAGGCGGAGAGCATCGTCCCGATCGACACCACCCACATGCAGGCCGCGTGCGCCCACTTCGGCAGCTTGTCCCAGCCGAAGATCCACAGCCCGAGGAACGTCGACTCGAGGAAGAACGCGAGCAGGGCCTCGATGGCCAGCGGCGCGCCGAAGATGTCGCCGACGTAGCGCGAGTAGTCGCTCCAGGCCATGCCGAACTGGAACTCCTGCACCAGCCCGGTCGCGATCCCGATCGCGAAGTTGATCAGCAGGAGCTTGCCCCAGAACTTGGCCGCCCGCCGGTAAGGGTCCCTACCGGTGCGGACGTACGCGGTCTCCAGGATCGCGACCAGGAACGAGAGCCCGATCGACATCGGCACGAAGACGTAGTGGTAGACGGTCGTGATCCCGAACTGCCAGCGCGCGAGGTCCAGCTGATCCATGTCGTCCCCGTCGAGGGAGGTGTCTACACGTCGTAGACGTCTTACTTATGACTACACCACGTAGACGATCGACCGACAACATGGCGTGCCGCACACGAACGACAGCGCCCCGGCCGAGGGCCGGGGCGCTGTCGGGACGGCGGAAGTCAGGTGGTGCAGAGCCGCGCGGCGAGGGTCTCCAGCACCGGCAGGGCCGCGTCGATCGCGGCCCGCTCCTCCGGGGTCAGCAGGTCCAGCTGCGCCTGCAGGGCCTTCGCGCGGACGCCGGCCAGCCGGGTCAGGAACTCCTCGCCCTCGTCGGTGATCCGCACCAGGTAGGCCCGACGGTCGGCCGGGTCGCTCTCCCGGGCCAGGTAGCCGTTGTTCTCCAGCAGCGCGACGATCCGGGTCATCGTCGACGGGGTGACTCCCTCGCGGATCGCCAGGTCGCCGGGGCGAATCGGCCCCTCCCGGCGCACGGTGCCGAGCGCCGCGACCGACCCGGGCCCGAGCTCGCTCGGCTCGGTCCGGCGCAGCGCGCGCGACAGCCGCGCCAGCGCACTCGGCAGCCGCATCGTGACCTGGTCCTGGACCTCGACGGCGGTCACGACGTGCCGTCCGGGCGCGACACTCCGGCCGCTGCCGTCTCTTCCTCGGGGACCACCGGGGTCAGCGGCACGGCGCCCTCCACATCGGCTTCGAGTTCGTCGGCGACCTCGCGGTCGTCAGCCGTCGCGGCCGGAGCGGCCGCGGCCGCGGCCGCGGCTTCGCGGCGGGAGCCGGTGCTTCCGCCGACCAGCGACGCGAGCGCCGCCACCACCATCATGACGGCCGCGGTCACGAACACGACGACCAACCCGTTGTGGAACGGCTCGGAGATCAGCGCCGGGAAGTACTCCTTGCCGGTCAGCGTGGCCGCGTTGGCCGCCGGGATCTGGTCGAGCGCACCGGTCGGGCCGAGCAGCGAGGCCAGCGGGTTGAACCCGAGGAACGCGGCGAACAGCGTCCCGACCGGCGGCAGCTGGGCGACCTGCCCGGCGATCTCCGGCGAGACGCCCTGCGACTGCAGCCCCTGGTCGAGCGTCTGCGGCAGGTGCGACGAGAGCCCGGCGATCATCAGCGAGAAGAACACGCCGATCGACAGCGCCGAGCCGGCGTTGAGGAACATGCCCCGCATCCCGGACGCGACCCCGCGCTGATCGGCCGGCACCGCCCCCATCACCGCCGCGGTGTTCGGTGAGCTGAACAGCCCCGACCCGACGCCGTTGGCGAACGTCAGCAGCGCGAACAGCCAGTACGGGAAGTTAACGGGGATCAGCAGCAGCCCCACGAACGAGGCCGCGACGATCAGCAGCCCGCCCACCGCGAACTGCTTCGAGCCGTACCGGTCGGACAGCCAGCCCGAGACCGGCCCGGCCACCAGGAAGCCGATCGTCACCGGCAGCAGGTAGATACCGGCCCACAGCGGCGTCGACTCGTAGGCGTAGCCGTGTCGCGGGAGCCAGATGCCCTGCAGCCAGATGATCAGCATGAACTGCATGCCGCCGCGGCCGATCGCCGACAGCAGCCCGGCGAAGTTCCCGGCCGCGAACACCTTGTTGCGGAACAGCCCGACGTGGAACATCGGGTACTTCACCCGGGTCTCGATCACCACGAACGCCGCCAGCAACACGACGCCGCCGATCAGCCCGGCCAGCACCCACGGGTTCGTCCAGCCGGTCGAGTGGTCGCCGTAGGGCTGGATGCCGTACGTGATCGCGGCCAGCAGCACGCCCAGCCCGACGCCGAACGTGATGTTGCCCAACCAGTCCACCGGGTCGGTCTCGCGCTTCGAGAGCTCGTGCAGCGACCGGTACGACCAGATCGTGCCGATGATCCCGAGCGGGACGCTGACCCAGAACACCGCTCGCCAGTGCCACTCGGAGAGCAGGCCACCGAGCACCAGGCCGATGAACGACCCGGCGATCGCCGCCACCTGGTTGATGCCCAGCGCCATGCCCCGCTGGTTGCCCGGGAACGCGTCGGTGAGGATCGCGGTCGAGTTCGCCATGATCATCGCGCCGCCGACACCCTGGACGACCCGCCAGCCGATCAGCCAGAGCGCACCGGCCCCGCCCATCGCCGGGTCGAGCGAGAGCGCGATCGACGAGACCGTGAAGACGACGAAGCCCAGGTTGTAGAGCTTCACCCGGCCGTACATGTCGCCGAGCCGGCCGAACGTCACGACCAGCACCGCGGACACGAGCAGGAAGCCCATGATCATCCACAGCAGGTAGCTGACGTTGTTCTGGTCCAGCGGGTTGAGCTCGATCCCACGGAAGATCGCCGGCAGCGAGATCAGCACGATCGACGAGTTCACCGTGGCCAGCAGCATGCCGACGGTGGTGTTGGAGAGCGCGATCCACTTGTAGCGCGGGTGGTCGCGGTCGAAGCGCCGGGCGGTGGACGCTTCGGGCGTGGTCGAGCGAGGTGGCATGGTTCCCAGATTAGTTGCTTGACGCCTACTAATCTTTTCGAGTGACCGGCTTAACACAAGTGACCGGCTCCCCCCGTGGAGCCGGTCACTCGAATCGTCCGGTCAGACCGCGGCGGCCAGCGTGCCGGCCGGCACTCCGCTGGTCACGATCTGGGCCAGCGCGGTCAGCGCGGCCCGCCCGTCCACGGTCAGCAGCTGGCCGCCCGGCCGGCGCACCGCCCGGACCGGCACCTGCAGCAGGTCGGCCGCGCGCACCAGCGTCGTGGCCGACCACGGGTCGCCGACGCGCACCGCGAGCCCGTCCGGCCCACCGCGCCCGGGCCCCACGGCCAGCAGCGCGGCCCGCCAGGCCGCCGCCGCGACGACGAGCTCCCGCCGGCGCCGTCCCGGCCCGACCGCCGGCCCGACCGAGCGCAGCGCGGTGGCCCCGGCCGACGCCGATCGGGCCAGCACCTCCTGCACCTGGCCGCCGGATTCGCGGGGAACCGTGACCCGGTGGATCTCGTAGCGGTGACGCCCGCCCTGGTACCCCGACTCGACCGCGGCCAGCGGCGCGATCGCGCTCAGCGCGGCGACCAGCCGGCGGGCGGCGGCGTCGGTGTCGAACTCGGCGAGCAGCCCCGGCTCGGGCGCGACCCGCTCCGGCCGGTTGTGGTGGACGGTGGGTCGGGTACTGGGCGAACGGCACACTCCGGGCCGCGCGGCCGAACGAACCAGCATGGCCGCCTCGAACGGCGCCCACGCGGGATCGAGCGGTGCGCGGACCATCGCTGCGCGCAGCGCGTCCACCTCCGAGCGGATCATGGTGACCTCCCAGCCCATCAGGTCCCGTGTTCTCCGTTGGCGAAGAGCATCCGCGTCGGCAGTCCGGGAGGCCGCATATCTGAGCTACTTCTGAGGAGTCCGCTTCTGCCCGGCTGAGCACAGAAATGCGCTGGAAACAGAAGTGTTCTTCCGTCACAGGACGTCGGCCCACTAGCGTGTCCGCGTGACCTCCGGCTACTCGGGCTACAGTGGCACGCCGTTGCCTCGCAAGCTGGGGGTGAAATCCGGCCACCGTGTCCTGCTCGACGGCGCACCTCCGTCGTTCGCGCTGGAGCCCCTTCCGGACGACGTCAGCGTCGACCGCGGGCCCGCCGACGGCGAGCCCTACGACGTCGCCCTGGTCTTCTGTCCGGACGCGGACGCGCTGCAGGCGCGCTGGCCGGTCGTGCACCCGCGGACGACGAGCGCGGGAGCGCTCTGGGTCGCCTGGCCGAAGGGGCGCCGGGAGTTCGGGGAGAACGCCGTCCGCGAGTACGGGCTGACCCACGGGCGGGTCGACACGAAGGTCTGCGCGATCGACGCGACCTGGTCGGGGCTGAAGTTCGTGATCCGGGTGGCCGATCGGTGACCGGTCGGATCGTCGTCAGTGGGCTCACCAAGCAGTTCGGCGCGATCCGGGCCGTCGACGACCTCTCGTTCACGGTCGAGCCAGGCACGGTCACCGGATTCCTCGGGCCGAACGGCGCCGGCAAGACCACGACCCTCCGGATGCTTCTCGGGCTGGTCGCGCCCACCGCGGGCAGCGCGACGATCGGCGGCCTCCGCTACGCCGACCTGCCCCGGCCCCTCGCCGTAGTGGGCGCCGCGCTCGAGGCCTCTGGCTTCCACAAGCGCCGCACCGGCCGCGCCCACCTGCGGATCCTCTGTGCGGCCGCCGGCCTCCCGGCCCGGCGCGCCGACGAGGTGCTGGAACTCGTCGGCATGACGCCGGCGGCCGGACGGCGGGTCGGCGGCTACTCGATGGGCATGCGTCAGCGGCTCGGGCTGGCCCAGGCGCTGCTCGGCGACCCGCAGGTACTGATCCTCGACGAGCCGGCGAACGGCCTCGACCCGGCCGGCATCCACTGGCTCCGGGAGCTGCTGCGCTCGCTGGCCGCCGCGGGCAAGACCGTGCTCGTCTCGTCGCACCTGCTCAGCGAGGTCGAGCAGACCGTCGACGACGTCGTCATCATCGCGGCCGGCCGGAGCGTGCGGCAGGGGCGGGTGTCCGACCTGAAGGCGCAGGCCCAGTCGGCCGTCCGGGTCCGGACGCCGAGCCCGGACCGGCTGGTGCAGGCGTTGCCGGGGGTCACGGTGCGGCCCGGCCCGGAGCCGGGGGTCGTGCTGGTCGAGCGGATGCCGGCCGCCGACATCGGACGCATCGCGCTGGCCGTCGGCGTCGAGCTGCACGAGCTGACGCCGGTCCAGTCCGACCTGCAGGACCTGTTCCTGGCCCTCACCGGCAGCCAGGCGGGCGTCCGATGAACACGATCCGGTCGGAGCTGTTGAAGATCCGGTCGCTCTCGATCGGCTGGACGACCGCCCTGGGCACGCTGCTGGTGACCGTCGTGGCGCTGTTGTTCTGGTATTTGATCCTGCAGTCGCAGATCGGGCCGGGCACGGATCGGGAAGGCAGCGCGCCCGATCTCGCCGAAACGGTGTTCACGTCCGGGCAGTATTTCGGCCTGCTCCTGACGATGATCTTCGGCGTCACGATCGTGACCAGCGAATATTCGCACCAGACGATCACCGCGACATTCCTCGCCACGCCGAAACGCAGCCGGGTGGTGCTGGCGAAAATCGCCGCCGGGCTGTTCTGCGCATTTCTGTTCTTCGCGATCAGCACGGTGCTGGCGGTGGGCGCGGGCAGCGCGATCCTGGTCTCGCTCGACGTCCCGCTCCGGGCCGGGCTGGGCACCGGACTGGGGGCGGTCGCGCTCAACGCGCTGGCCTACTTCGTCTGGGTGATCTTCGGCGTCGGGCTGGGGACGCTGCTGCGCAACCAGGTGGCCGCGGTCGTCGTCGCGATCGTGCTCTACCTCGGAGAACTCGGCGGGCAGCTGGTGTTCTCGCAGCTCGCCTCCGCGTTCGAACGCGACTGGATCTCCGATCTGCAGTACTACCTGCCGGGTGGGGCGTCCCGGGCGATGACGTCGCTGGTTCCGGCCGACGGCGTCCCGCACTGGTGGGTGGCCGCGCTGGTGCTGCTGGCCTACGGAATTCTGACGACCGCGTACGGAACGCTGGTCACCGCGGCGCGCGACGTGAGCTGAACCGATAAGGGTTCCGGAACGTAGCGGGAATCGAGTGTCATAGTGCACTCGAGGTCCGTAACGCGTGCTGGGCGCTCGGCACTGAACTTGCTCTCGGCGTAGCCTGGGCAGTTGCGGCTAGGGCCGCACAATTACGAACCGTACGCACGAGTAGCTGAGAAGAAGGCGAACACGCGGCCGTGTCGACGCAGAGCAGCACCAGCCCACAGACCGAGGACTCCCTGGCGGCCTTCGGGGCCAACGAATGGGTGGTCGAGGAGATCTACCAGCAGTACCTCGCCGACCCGGCCAGCGTCGATCCGGCCTGGCACGAGTTTTTCGCCGACTACAAGCCGACCGGTGGCGCCGGTCCGACGAGCGGTCCGTCCGGGAACGGCGCCGCCGCGTCCGCGCCGACCAAGGACCGCGCCGACGGTCGCGCCGGAGGCTCGACGTCGTCGTCGAACGGCTCGGTGCCCACGCCTGCTGAGCTCGCGAACAAGACGGCCCCGAAGCCGGCTCCGCCCAAGCCCGGCCCCAAGCCCGGGCCGTCGGCCGGCGTCGTCCCGACCCCGGTCGCGAAGCCCGCGCCGCCGAAGGGTGCGACGGCCGCGCCGGTGAAACCCGCGCCGGCCAAGCCGGCCCCGGCGGCGAAGGCCGAGGCGTCGGCGAAGCCGGCCGAGGCTCCGGCCGAGAAGACCGGTCCGGAGACGAGGACGATCCGCGGCGCCGCGGCTCGGATCGTGCAGAACATGGAGGCCTCGCTCGAGGTCCCGACCGCCACCAGCGTGCGGGCGGTCCCGGCCAAGCTGCTGGCCGACAACCGCATCGTGATCAACTCGAACCTGGCGCGCTCGCGCGGCGGGAAGGTCAGCTTCACCCACCTGATCGGGTGGGCCCAGGTCAAGGCCGCGATCGACCACCCGGAGATGAACAACTCCTACACCGAGGTCGACGGCAAGCCCGCGCTGGTCATCCCCGACCACATCAACCTCGGCCTGGCCATCGACCTGCAGCAGAAGGACGGCAGCCGGTCGCTCGTCGTCGCCAGCATCAAGAAGTGCGAGACGCTCGACTTCCAGCAGTTCTGGCAGGCCTATGAGGACATCGTCCGCCGGGCCCGGAACGGCAAGCTCACCACCGACGACTTCGCCGGCACCACGATCAGCCTGACGAACCCCGGCGGCATCGGCACCGTCCACTCGATGCCCCGGCTCACCAAGGGCCAGGGCGCGATCATCGGCGTCGGCGCGATGGAGTACCCGGCCGAGTTCTCCGGGCTCTCCGAGGAGCAGCTGGCCAACAACGCGATCAGCAAGGTCATCACGCTGACCAGCACGTACGACCACCGCATCATCCAGGGTGCGCAGTCGGGCGAGTTCCTCAAGCGGATGCACCAGCTGCTGCTGGGCTCGGACGGGTTCTACGACGAGATCTTCGCGTCGCTGCGCATCCCGTACGAGCCGGTGCGCTGGGTCCGCGACGTCACGACCGTGCACGAGGGCGAGATCGACAAGACCTCGCGCATCCTCGAGCTGATCCACTCCTACCGGGTCCGCGGCCACCTGATGGCCGACACCGACCCGCTCGAGTACCGCCAGCGCCGCCACGCCGACCTCGACATTCTCGAGCACGGCCTGACGCTCTGGGACCTCGACCGGTCGTTCCCGGTCGGCGGTTTCGCCGGCAACCGGACGATGAAGCTGCGCGAGATCCTCGGCGTGCTGCGCGACTCGTACTGCCGCCGCATCGGCGTCGAGTACATGCACATCCAGGACCCGGCCGAGCGGGCCTGGATCGCCAAGCGCGTCGAGGTGAAGCACGCCAAGCCCGACACCGAGACGCAGAAGCGCATCCTGTCGAAGCTGAACGAGGCCGAGGCCTTCGAGACGTTCCTGCAGACGAAGTTCGTCGGCCAGAAGCGGTTCTCGCTGGAGGGCGCCGAGGCGGTCATCCCGCTGCTCGACGAGGTGCTGCAGGCGTCGGCCGAGGACGACCTGGACGAGCTGGTCATCGGCATGGCCCACCGCGGACGCCTGAACGTGCTCACGAACATCGTCGGCAAGCCGTACGAGAAGGTGTTCAACGAGTTCGAGGGCAACATGGACCCGGAGTCCACCCAGGGCTCGGGCGACGTGAAGTACCACCTCGGCGCGGAGTCGAAGTACACGACGCCGGACGGCCAACACACGATCAAGGTGTCGCTGACCAGCAACCCCTCGCACCTGGAGGCGGTCAACCCGGTGCTCGAGGGCATCGTCCGGGCCAAGCAGGACGTGCTCGACAAGGGCCTCGAGGGCTTCACCGTGCTGCCGGTCCTGCTGCACGGCGACGCCGCGTTCGCCGGTCAGGGCGTGGTCGCCGAGACGCTGAACCTCTCCCAGCTGCGTGGGTACCGCACCGGCGGCACCGTGCACGTCGTCGTCAACAACCAGGTCGGCTTCACCACCGCACCGGCGTACTCGCGGTCGAGCTTCTACTCGACCGACGTGGCCCGGATGATCCAGGCGCCGATCTTCCACGTGAACGGCGACGACCCCGAGGCCTGCATCCGGGTGGCCCGGCTCGCGTTCGACTACCGCCAGGCGTTCCACAAGGACGTCGTCATCGACCTGGTCTGCTACCGCCGCCGGGGGCACAACGAGGGCGACGACCCTTCGATGAGCAACCCGGAGATGTACGCGATCATCGACAACAAGCGGAGCGTCCGGAAGCTCTACACCGAGGCGCTGATCGGCCGCGGCGACATCACGGTCGACGAGGCCGAGGAAGCCCTCAAGGACTTCCAGGGCAAGCTCGAGCAGGTCTTCCGCGCGACGAAGGACTCGACCCAGACGTCCCGGCGCGAGCCGACGCTGCAGTCGAACCCGTCCTCGCAGGTCGTCGAGACCGCGGTGTCGCTCGACCTGCTGCACCGGGTCGGCGACGCGCACGTGGACTACCCGGAGGGCTTCCACCCCCACCCGCGGGTCAAGCCGCTGATGGAGAAGCGCCGGAAGATGGCCTACGAGGGCAACGTCGACTGGGCGTTCGGCGAGATCCTCGCGCTCGGCACGCTGGTCGCCGAGGGCAAGATCGTCCGGCTGGCCGGGCAGGACTCCCGCCGCGGGACGTTCGTCCAGCGCCACTCGGTGCTGATCGACAAGGAGAACGGGTCGGAGTTCACGCCGCTCGACCTGCTCGGCGCCCGCAACAACCAGGGCACCGGCCGGTTCTTCGTCCACGACTCGCTGCTCAGCGAGTACGCGGCGATGGGCTTCGAGTACGGCTACTCACTGGCCATGCCGGACGCGCTGGTGCTCTGGGAGGCGCAGTTCGGCGACTTCGTGAACGGCGCCCAGACCGTGATCGACGAGTTCGTCTCGTCCGGTGAGGCGAAGTGGGGCCAGCGCTCCGGCGTCGGCCTGCTGCTGCCGCACGGCCAGGAGGGTCAGGGCCCCGACCACTCGTCCGGCCGCATCGAGCGCTTCCTGCAGATGTGCGCGGAAGACAACATGACGGTCGTCGACTGCACGACGCCGGCGAACTGGTTCCACCTGCTGCGTCGCCAGGCGCTGTCGGGCATCCACCGTCCGCTGGTCGCGTTCACGCCGAAGTCGCTGCTCCGGCACCGGGCCGCCGTGTCGTCGCTGGAGGAGTTCACCGAGGGCAGCAAGTTCCAGCCGGTCATCGACGACCCGGGCATCGACGGCGTCAAGCCCGACCCGGCCAAGGTCAAGCGGGTCCTGCTCTGCTCGGGCAAGCTCTACTACGACCTGGCCGCGGCCCGGGCGCAGCGCAAGCTCGACGACGTCGCGATCGTCCGGCTCGAGCAGCTCTACCCGCTGCCGGTCACCGAGGCGCGCGAGGTTCTCGGCCGTTACCCGAACGCCGAGGACCACGTCTGGGTGCAGGAGGAGGCCGCGAACCAGGGCGCCTGGAGCTTCGTCGCGCTGAACCTGCTCGAGCAGCTCGAGGGCGTCCGGCTGCGCCGGGTCTCCCGCAAGGCGGCGGCGTCGCCGGCCGTCGGGTCGGCCAAGGTGCACGAGCAGGAGCAGAAGGCGCTGATCGAGGCCGCTCTGCCGAGCGGCGCCTGATGTACTTCACCGACAAGGGCATCGAGGAGCTGGTCGAGCGTCGCGGGGAGGAGACCGTGACGCTCGGCTGGCTCGCCGATCAGCTGCGCACGTTCGTCGATCTCAACCCCGATTTCGAGATCCCGATCGAGCGCCTGGCCACGTTCATCGCCCGCAGCGACGAAGACGACGACGAATAGCCCGTGAGGCCGCCCGGGCACCATCCACTATGGTGCCCGGGTGCTCCTCCGAATCGGTTTCCGCCTCGCGACCGCGATCGCCTTGTTCGCCGTCCTGACCGGTTGCGATGCCATCAACGACGAGATCGACGCCGAATCGGCATCGCCGTCCGCCTCCGCGTCGCCGGCCGAGGCCCGCGAACGTCGCCTGCTGACCCCGGCCGAGGCCGAGGCCGCGCTTCCCACCGTCTCCGACCTGGGCGGCACCGGTTGGACCGCCGGCCCGAGCAGCACCGACGACGCCCAGCCGACCGTCATGCCGGCCCGCTGCGCGCCGTTGGTGACCGCCATTGCGACCGACTTCCCGGCGTACAAGTCGAAGCTGGCGGCGAACGAATCCCGCACGTTCACGAACGAGACCGGCAGCTACACCGCCGCCACGTACGAGATCGCGTCCTGGACGAACGCCGCCGACAGCGCGCTGCCGATCGACGCCGCCCAGGTCGTCGACCGCTGCACGTCGACTCTGACCGTCTCGCTTCCCGACGGCACGGTGCAGACGTTCACCCCGAAGCGCCTCCCGGCGTTACCGATCGGCGACAAGCAGGTCGCGATGCAGTTCAGCGCCTCCAACCACGGGGTGAAGTTCTACCTGACGATCTTCGAAGCGACGATCGGCCACAACCTGATCACCGTTTCCCAGACCACCAGGTCCCCCGACGATCTCCAGAAGGCGTTCGAGCCCTTGATCAAGGGCATCCTGGCCGACCTGGCCAAGTGATCCCGCCGGCGCTTCAACCCTGACCGGCGGCCGCCGAGGCGGGACTTGGTTGCGCCAGGCTGTGTATCTGCTGTGGACAGTCACTACTAGGGTGCCCGAGTGTTCACACGCGCACCCTCACTCCTCGCCACCGCCCTCGTTCTCGGCGTCACGCTGGCCGGATGCAGCAGCAATCCCGAGCCCATCGTCGAGAAGACCAACCCGGCCCCGTCGCCATCCGAGGCCCCCGAGGGACGGCTGCTCACCCCCGCCGAAGCCAAGGCCGCGCTCCCCGCCGTCTCCGAACTCTCCGGTGACGGCTGGACGGCCGGCGAGACGCCCCTGGACGAGTCCGACCCGACGGTCGAGCCGGCGTCCTGCAAGCCGCTGTACGTGCAGTTCCCGACGGACTTCGCCGGCTACCGGCCCAAGCTGGCGGCCAAGGAGAGCGTCACGTTCTCGAACGAGTCGAGCAACACCCAGACGGTGTACGAGGTGTCGTCCTGGACGCAGGCCCCCGACGCCGGCCTGCCGCTCGCGGCCGGGGCACTGGTGGACCGGTGCCCCTCGTTCACGGTCACCGACGCCGACGGCACGGACGACATGACGGCGACGAAGCTGAAACCGCTCGCGATCGGGGAGAAGCGGATCGCGGTGCAGCTCACCAGTCAGGAGCAGGGCACCACGATCTACCTCACGGTCTTCGAGGCGGTGGTCGGCCACAACCTGATCGCGGTGGCGCAGGGAGGCACCGAACCGGGCGACCCGCAGCAGTCGTTCGCACCCCTGATCCAGCACATGCTGAGGCGCCTCGGAACCACGTGACTCCTTACAGGTCGTTCTCCAGGACGACCTTGCCGAAGACGTCCCCGCTCTGCAGGTGGGCGAACGCGTCCCGGGCCCGGGAGAGCGGGAACGTCGAGTCGATGATCGGGCGGAGGCCGGTGCGGGCGCACAGCTCCATCAAGGCCGCCAACTCCTCCGCCGACCCCATCGACGTCCCCAGGATCGAGATGTCGAGGAAGAACACCCGCCGCAGGTCGACCCGCGGCAGGTGCCCCGACGTCGCCCCCGAGACGACCAGCCTTCCGCCCGGCTTCAGCGACTTCAGCGAGTGGTCGAACGTCGCCTCGCCCACGGTCTCGATCACGCAGTCGACGCGTTTCGGCACCCGGGCCCCGCTCTCCAACGGGATCGCCCCGAGCTTCTCGGCCCGCTCCCGCTTGGACGCGTCCCGGCTGGTCGCGTACACGGTGGCCCCGAGCGCGGTGCCGATCGCGACGGCCGCGGTGGCCACGCCACCACCCGCCCCCTGCACCAGCACCGACGATCCGGCGGTGACCTGCCCGCACGAGACGAGCATCCGGTACGCGGTGAGCCACGCGGTCGGCAGGCACGCGGCCTCGGCGAACGACAGCTCGGCCGGCTTCGGCACCAGCGACGAACGCGGCACCGCGACCTTCTGGGCCAACGTCCCCGGGAACTTCTCCGACAGGATCGAGGTCTTGCCCGACTCCGGGTCGGCCACCACCGAGTAGACGACGACCTCGTTGCCCTCCGGGTCGCGTCCGGCCGCGTCGCAGCCGAGGATCATCGGCAGCTGCTCGGCCGCGAGACCGACGCCCCGCAGCGACCAGAGGTCGTGGTGGTTCAGGGCACTGGCCACGATGTCGACGACGACCCAGCCGTCGGGCGGGGTCGGATCCGGCACGTCGCCGGTCTCGAGCGCGGACAGCGGATCGGCGTCGTCGAAGCGGGCGGCGTAGGCGGCGAACATCTTCCGACACTATCCGCGGGCCGCGCCCCCGTCGCCGAAAGTGTGAACCGACGCACGGTGGAACACCTCGGTGATGAACGGACGCAGCACCCGCGTGATGTCCCCGAGCGCGTCCCCGCCGGCCACCGTCACGTGGCTGATCGCCAGCCGGACGACGGTCTCGGCGAACAGCCGCACGTCCCCGGCCTCCAGCTGCGGCCAGTAGACCCCGATCACCGCGACCAGCCGCTCCCGCGCGACCTCGATCACCGGCCAGCTCTGGGTCGTGACCAGCGGCAACAGGTCGTCGCCGCCGAGGATCGCCTTCACCATCGGGTTGTCGGCGGCCCCGGTCAGGAACGCGTCCAGCGCGGCTTCGATCGCCTGGTACGGGTCGTCCGCGTGTGCGGCCACCGCGTCCGAGACCGTGCCCAGGAACCGGTCGGCCTCCCACAGCACGTACTGCTGGGCCAGCTCCTCCCGGGAGCCGAACAGCTGGTACACGGTCTGCCTGCTGATGCCGGCCGCGTCGGCGACGTCGGCCATCCGGGTCTGTTGCCAGCCCCGGTCGCGGATCAGCTGCTCCACCGCGTCGAACACGGCGTCGCGCATCCCGGCCCGGACCCGTTCGACGTAGCTGCGTCTACTCAAGTACGAGCTCCCCACGCGCCTCCAGCGACGCCCGCGCGGGCTCGTGCAGGTTGGCCCGGTCGAGGTCGCCGCCGTAGTGGGCGATGACCTTCGGATCCATGATCCGGCGCCACAGCGGCGGGAAGAGCGCCACGACGATCATCGTGGCATAGCCCGCCGGAAGCTGCGGAGACGTGTCGTACGTGCGCAGGATCTGGTACCGGCGGACCGGGTTCGCGTGGTGGTCGCTGTGCCGCTGCAACTGGTACAGGAACATGTTCGTGACCAGCCGGTTGGAGTTCCAGCTGTGCTGCTCGTCGACCCGCTCGTAGCGGGTCCCGTTGTGCGAACGCTTCAGCCCGTAGTGCTCCAGGTAGTTCACGACCTCGAGGAACGAGAACCCGAGCACGGCCTGGGCGGCCAGGAACGGAAGCACGCCCGGGCCGAACCACAGAGCCAGCCCGACGAACAGCACCAGCGTCATCGCCCACGCGTTGAGCACGTCGTTCCGCCAGGTCCACCGGCTCCGCCGGCGCAGCGCGAGCCGGGAGGACTCCAGCCGCCAGGCCGAGACCAGGCTCCCCCACACGGTCCGCGGCCAGAACCGCCAGAACCCCTCGCCGAGCCGCGAGCTCGCCGGATCCTCCGGCGTCGCGACCCGGGTGTGGTGACCCCGGTTGTGTTCGACGTAGAAGTGGCCGTACGCGGTCGGCGCCAGCGCGATCTTCGACAGCCAGCGCTCCAGGCTCTCGCGCTTGTGCCCGAGCTCGTGGGCCGCGTTGATCGCGATGCCGTTCACGGTCCCCACCGACACGAGCACCCCGAGCTTGCCCGCCCACCCCAGGCCGCCGTCGACCCACTGCCACGACCCCAGCACCAGCCCGCCGAACTGCAGCGGGAGGTACAGGAACGTCAGCCAGCGGTAGTACCGGTCGGCCTGTAACCCGCCCGCCGCATCCTCCGGCGGGTTCCCCACGTCGTCGCCGCCGATCATGTCGACGAGCGGGATCACCACGAAGACCAGCAGCGGGGTCAACCACCACCAGCCCTGGACGCCGGTCTGCGACACGATGCCGTAGCTCAGGAACGGCAGGATCGGCACCACGATCGCCGAAGGCCAGAGATAGCGTCGCCCGTCTCGCCACGAAGTCGTCATCGACTCGGTCCTCCCAGTAGAGGTGAAACCTCGACAACGAACGATGGCATCCGAGATACTGCGCTGACAAGAGGCCAGCAGATGTCAGCGCCACTGTCATTCGGAGGGGCCGTGTCTGAATCGGAGAAGACCGCCTACACCGCGTCCGGCCGCACGCCGTCCCGCCCGTGGGTTGGCGCGCTGCTCAGCTCGCTGACGTTCCTCGGCGCCGCCTGGCTGCTCGCCTACACGCTGTTCGACCTGCCTCCGGTGGAGGCGCTGGGGCCGTGGAACTACGTCGGGGTGGTCGGCATCGTCGTGGTCGACGCCCTGCTCGGCAAGCTCTGGCGCGGCGCCGACTACGTCCGCCCCACCAACACGTCGCGCGTGTAGTTGCACACCCCCGGCCGGCGAGGACGGGACCGCAACCGCCTACGGCGGAGCGGGACGTCACCCGCGGACACCACGACGGCCGGCCGCGGAAGCGACCGGCCGTCACCAGGCAGGCGTAATCAGGCTCGTGCGACACCCTCGGCGCGGGCCGCGGACGAGACCGCGGACGCGACGGCGGGAGCGACCCGCGGGTCGAACGGGCTCGGGATGATGTGGTCGGCGCGCAGTTCGTCGGCCACGACGGCGGCGAGCGCGTCCGCGGCGGCCAGCTTCATGCCCTCGGTGATCGACGTGGCGCGGACGTCCAGCGCGCCGCGGAAGATGCCCGGGAACGCGAGCACGTTGTTGATCTGGTTCGGGTAGTCGCTCCGGCCGGTCGCCACGACGGCGGCGTACTTGTGCGCGACGTCCGGGTGCACCTCGGGGTCGGGGTTAGCCATCGCGAAGATGAACGAGTCCGGCGCCATCGTGGCCACCGCCGACTCCGGGACCTGGCCCGACGAGAGCCCGACGAACACGTCCGCGCCCTCGAGCGCGTCCTCGATCGAACCGGTGAGCCCGGCCCGGTTCGTGAGCGTGGCCAGCTCGCTCTTCACCAGCGTCAGGTTCTCGCGGCCGAGGTGGATGATGCCCCGTGAGTCGGCCACCGCGATGTCACCGACCCCGGCGGCGAGCAGCATCTTCGTCACCGCGACGCCGGCCGCACCGGCGCCCGAGACGACGACCCGCAGGTCGGCGAGGTCGCGACCGGTCAGCCGGGCCGCGTTCTCGAGCGCGGCGGTGGCGACGACCGCGGTGCCGTGCTGGTCGTCGTGGAAGACCGGGATGTCGAGCCGCTCGGCCAGCATCGCCTCGATGGCGAAGCAGCGCGGGGCGCTGATGTCTTCGAGGTTGATGCCGCCGAACGACGGCGCGAGCCGGGCGACGGTCTCGACGATCTCGTCGGGGTCGGTCGTGTCCAGGCAGATCGGGACCGCGTCGATGCCGCCGAACTGCTTGAACAGGACGGCCTTGCCCTCCATGACCGGCATCGCGGCCCTGGGGCCGATGTTGCCGAGACCGAGCACGGCGGTGCCGTCGGTGACCACGGCGACCGTGCGGGACGCCCAGGTGTACTCGTCGAACAGGGCCGGCTCGGCCGCGATCGCGCTGCACACGCGGGCGACACCGGGCGTGTAGGCGATCGACAGGTCGTCCCGGTTCTCCAGCGGGATCGTCGCGGCGATCTCCATCTTGCCGCCGCGATGGGCGGCGAAGACCGGGTCGGGCTCGGCTTTGAGTTCGGAGGGATTGATGGAAACGGCGCTCACAAGGGGCTCCTGAATTCGGGCGCGGCGGACGGTGCGGCAGGACCCCACGGTCGTGGGTGCGGCGGTCGCGTCACCCGGGGGTCGCCCGGAGATAGACACAGGATTCTCGCACGGGTGGATCGATCAGGTGTACCACGTATTGGGACGGGTGCGGTAAGTCACTGCGCCCCAGCGAGATCCGTCCTGCTCAGGATACCGATCCGGCGCGGCGGCCAGCAGCGGACGAGGACCCGCCCGTAGACGGCGGCCGGACCGTACCGGCGCGAGTCGTCGGCCACCGCCCCGTTGTCGGACGCCAGCCACCAGCCGTCGGCCATCGGCCGCACCGCCCGCTTGACGACCAGCAGATCGGGCCGGGCCGGGAACGAGCCGACGACGACGTCACCGGGTCGCACCCGAGTCGTCCGGCGGACCAGCACATGATCGCCGTGCTTGAGGGTAGGGACCATCGAGGGCCCGCTCACCAGGATGTGCACCCAGCGCGATCGGCCGAGTGATCGCTCGGCAGGGGTAAGAGGAGGCAAGACGCACCCGGGAGTAGGGTCAGACAGGTAGTCGTTCGTCGGACATTGCATCATCCCACCGGAGGACTGAGACCATGCGGTTCCCGCGATTCCTCGCGCCGCGCACTGTCGCACATGCCCACTGCGACCTTCCCTGCGGCGTCTACGACCCGGCTCAGGCCCGGATCGAGGCGCAGTCGGTCAAGGCCATCATCGAGAAGTACCAGGGGAACGAGGACCCGGTGTTCCGCACCCGGGCGATCATCATCAAGGAGCAGCGGTCCGAGCTGGTCAAGCACCACCTGTGGGTGCTGTGGACCGACTACTTCAAGCCGCCGCACTTCGAGAAGTACCCGCAGCTGCACACGCTGTTCAACGAGGCCACGAAGCTCGCCGGTGCGGCCGGCGGCAAGGGCACGCTGGACGTCGCGGTCGCCGACCAGCTTCTCGGCAAGATCGACGAGATCGCCGAGATCTTCTGGGAGACCAAGAAGGCGTGACGCACGACAGCGCGCCGGCCGCCCCCGCCCGAGTGGGGGCGGCCGGCGCTGCCGTGTTCCTGGTGCGGCACGGCGAAACCGAGTGGTCGAAGTCGGGCCAGCACACCAGCCGCACCGACCTGCCGTTGACGCCCACCGGCGAAGCCGTGGCGCTGGCGTTGAAGCCGCTGCTCGCCGGGGTGCACCCGGTCCTGGCCCTCTCCAGCCCGCTGCAGCGTGCCCGCCGCACCGCGGAGCTGGCCGGCGTCCCGGTCGAACTCGACGAGAACCTCCGCGAGGTCGACTACGGGGACTACGAGGGCATCACGACGCCCCAGATCCGGGAACGCGACCCCGACTGGTCGGTCTGGACCGCGCCGAACCCCGGCGGCGAGACCATCGATCAGGCCGGTGAGCGCACCGACCACGTGCTCGACCGGGTGCGCAAGGCGCTTCCCGAGGGCAACGTCGTGCTGTTCGCCCACGGCCACATCCTGCGCGTGCTCGGCGCGCGCTGGCTCGGGCTGCCCGCGTCCGAGGGACGCCTCCTGGCGCTCGACACGGCGACGATCAGCGTGCTCGGCACCGAGCACGACCTCCCGGTGATCCGGCGCTGGAATGCGCCGGCGGCATGGGAGTGAGCTGGGACGTTCGCGAGGCGACCCCCGACGACCTCGCGGACATCGTCGAGATGGTGCACGAGCTGGCCTCGTACGAGAAGGCGCCGGCGGAGTGCACGCTGACGATCTCCCAGCTGGAAGCCGCTCTGTTCGGGCCTTCCCCGGCGGTGTTCGCGCACGTCGTCGCTCGTGGCGGTGAGGTCGTGGGCTTCGCGCTCTGGTTCCTGAACTTCTCCACCTGGCGGGGCGTCCACGGGATCTACCTCGAGGACCTCTACGTGCGCCCGGAGGCGCGCCGCGGCGGCGCGGCCCGGGCGCTGCTGTCCCGGCTGGCCCGGATCTGCACCGAGCGCGGCTACGCGCGCCTCGAGTGGTGGGTGCTCGACTGGAACGCCCCGGCCCGGGACGCGTACGCGGCGATGGGCGCCCGGGCGCTGACCGAGTGGGTGCCCTACCGGGTCGACGGAGAGGCCCTCCCACGCCTGGCCGAGCGCTGAGTCGACAGCTATCACCCGAGCGACTCGCGTGTGGACTCCCCTGAGAACCGGCTGAGCCGTAAAGTGCGGGCGGGGGAACACCGCATAGCGAGACAAAGACAGCGCGACGGCACACGGGGAGGGGTGGCGTGGAGGCGACTGCAGCATACGTACCCGGCTCCCGGGCACCGGGAGACGCCACCGCCGGTCTCTCGGCAGCGCCGAGGGCCGGAGGCCGCATCTCGGAGGGACAGAGTGTGGACGGCGATCCGGATGCGGACATCGTTCTGCTGACTCTTCCCGCGAACAGCGTTTACCTCTCGGTGCTCCGCACCGCCACGGCCGGCCTCGCGGCCCGCTTGCACTTCACGCTGGACGAGATCGAGGATCTGCGGATCGCGGTCGACGAGGCCTGCGCCATGCTGCTGGCCGGCGAGGAGCTTCCCGACTCCGAGCTGCACTGCCGCTTCACCCTCACGCCCGACGAGATCGCCGTCACCGTCACCCTTCCCGGCGTCCGCCGCAGCTTGCCCCCGCAGAACACGTTCGCCTGGCAGGTCCTCACGGCCCTGACCGGCGAGGTGGACGCCGAGGTCAGCAACGATCAGCTCACCATCGGGCTGGTCAAGCGGCGGAGCCGGACCTCGTGAGCAGCGCTCGACGTCCGGGCTCCTCCGACCCGGCGGTGCGTCCGGCGGGCCGCCGTCCGGGCCGCAGCGAGCACGAGTCCTCCCGGGTCCCGGTACCGGCCGGGCCGGGTGACGACCAGGCGTCCGACGACGAAGGGCACGCCGAGGCGAGCGCCCCACTGCGCCGCGCCCCGATGCGCCGTCAGGCGCCGGCCGAGTCCGACACGCCCGACCTCGTGCTCACCGCGGCCGAGCGCGACCGGCACGCCTCCCACGAGCTGTTCCGGCAGTTGCAGGCCTGCGCGCCGGGCACTCCGGAGTGGCGGACGCACCGCGACGAGCTCGTCCGGCGGCACCTGCCGCTGGCCCACTACCTGGTGCGGCGGTTCGCCGGCCGGGGCGAGCCGATGGACGACCTGGTGCAGGTCGCGACCATCGGCTTGATCAAGGCGGTGGACCGCTTCGATCTCGAACGCGGGGTCGAATTCTCCACATATGCAACACCTACGGTGGTTGGTGAAGTCAAACGCCACTTCCGCGACCGCGGCTGGGCCATCCGCGTCCCCCGGCGGATGCAGGAGCACACGCTCGCCGTCTCCCGGGCCACCGGCGACCTGTTCGGCCGCCTCTCCCGGTCCCCCACGATCGCCGAGCTCGCCGGCTACACCCAGCTCACCGAGGAGGAGGTCCTCGAGGCGATCGGGTCCGCGCACGCGTACACCACCGTTTCGCTGGACGTCGAACTGGCCGACGACGCCCCCGGGGGCGCCGCTCATCCGGCCGCGGGCGACGCCCAGGCCGCACTGGAGAACGTCGAGCACCGGGCGTCGCTGCGTCCGCTGCTGAGCCGGTTGACGTCGCGCGAGCGGCAGATCCTGGCCCTGCGGTTCTTCGCGAACATGACGCAGTCGGAGATCGCCGCGGAGATCGGGGTGTCGCAGATGCACGTGTCCCGACTACTCAGCCGGACGTTGGCACACTTGCGTGAGGGTCTCGAACACCCTGAGTAGTTCGCCTGCGGTGACGGAGCGTCAGAGGCCTATTGCTTTGCGGGAGGCTGGGGCGACCACCAGTGCGACGCACGCGATCACCGAGACACCGATCACGGCGCCGAGCACCTTCACCCAGGCGTCGCTGTCTCCGGTGATCATGAAGAACACGACCGGGACGGCCGACAGCTGGATGGCCACGGCGAGGCCCCGACCAGCGGGTTTGCGGTTGACCAGCAGGCGACCGGCGAAGAACAGCGCGGCCGCCGCGACCAGCGGCCCGGCGATGATCCAGGCCGCCGTCTCGAACCGGTCGGCGCCGTTGCGGATCAGCTGAACGATCTCGACGACCGCGAGCACGGTGACCAGCGCGGCCTGGATCCAGAGGACGAGGACGCCCCAGCGGAGCGTGAGAGGCCCCTGGTCGACGCTTGCGTCAGTCACAGCCCCAGCCTACCGACAAGTAGAGTCGCCACCATGCGTGCACTTCTGGTGGTCAACCCTACCGCCACGACCACGCGACCCCGCACTCGTCAGGTGTTGGTCTCGGCCCTCTCGGGCCAGCTCGATCTGGAGATCGTGGAGACCACCCATCGCGGCCACGCGATCGAACTCGGCACCCGGGCCTCCCGGGAGTCGTACGACGTCGTCGTGGCACTCGGCGGCGACGGCACCGTGAACGAGGTCGTCAACGGAATGCTGGCCGACGGGCCCCGGCCCGACCTGCCCGCGCTCGGCGTCGTGCCTGGTGGGTCCGCCAACGTCTTCATCCGCGCGCTCGGGGCGCCGCGCGATCCGGTGGACGCCACCGGGCTGCTGCTGGAGGCCCTCCGAGAGGGCCGTAGGCGGTCGATCGGGCTCGGGCGGGCCAACGACCGCTGGTTCATCTTCTGCGCGGGCTACGGCCTCGACGCGGCCGTCGTCAGCCGGGTGGAGCGGGCGCGCGGTAACGGACGCACGGCGACGCCGGGGCTCTACGTCCGTTCGGCCGTCGCGCAGTACCTGGGTGGCCCGGAACGGCGGTCGACAAGTGTCGAACTAAAAGTCGAATCGGATGATCGGGAGCCCGAGCCGAGTGGCCGCTTCGGCGCGGTGATCGTGCAGAACTGTTCGCCGTGGACCTATTTGGGGGCGCGTCCGGTGAATCCGTGCCCGGAGGCGTCGTTCGAGACCGGTTTGGATTTGTTGGCGCTCCGGGCGCTCCGACTGCCGAGCACGCTCCGGACCGTCTGGCAGATCCTTTCGCCCGCGCCCGATCCGCACGGACGGCAGGTTCTGAGGCGCCACGACCTCTCCGGGTTCGTGCTGCGTTCCGACCGGCCACTGGCCGCTCAGGTGGACGGCGACTATCTCGGTGAACTGACCGAGATGCGATTTACCGCCGTTCCCGAGGCACTGCGCGTCGTGGTCTGAGTCCGCCACTCAGTAATTTTCGGGCACACTCCCGGAACTCCCTTAAAAATTCCTCGTGTAGACGCGTTTTAGGCGTTAAGAAGCGCGGAACCCACCGCCGCATGAGCGTTCATGACAGTGAGGGGCGTTACCCACCGAACCGGCTTTAGTCGGCTCAGTCGGCGCACCCCTGCGGTTCGGACCACGACGGTGGCTGCGGAGCGTAACTCTCCGGGCATCTTGTGCCTGATATGAGGGTGAAGTACACCGTTACTAGCGTATTGTCCGATCTAACCGCAGGTGAGTCGGCTCACCGCCGTCTTAAATAAGGTTCACAACCCCTTGACATAGCAGCTGTTCGTGAAAGCATTCACAAGCAACACCACACATGAGCTCGCAGCCGCCGTCCGGCTCGGTGTGGGCATGGACGGCGACCCGCAGATCAATACGAGGAGAATTGGCATGGACTGGCGCCACCGCGCCCTCTGCCGCGACGAGGACCCCGAGCTGTTCTTCCCGATCGGGACGACCGGCCCGGCGCTGTTGCAGGTGGAAGAGGCGAAGGCTGTCTGCCGCCGCTGTTCGGTCACGGAGTCGTGTCTCCAGTGGGCGATCGAGTCGGGTCAGGACGCCGGCGTGTGGGGCGGCATGAGCGAGGACGAACGCCGGGCGCTCAAGCGCCGCAACCGGCAGCGCGCCCGCACCGCCTGAAACCTTCGCACGAGCCTGACCGGCCCGGCACTCCTTCTCAAAGGAGTGACCGGGCCGTTCATGTTGTAGGGGATCCGGCGCTGGGACTTGCCGCTGGGACTTGCCGCTGGGGCCGGGCGCTGGGGCCGGGCGCTGGCGCCGGGCGCTGGGGCCGAGCCGGACGCTGGGGCCGCGCCGGGCGCTGCGACCAAGCCGGGCGCTGCGACCAAGCCGGGCGCTGCGACCAAGCCGGGCGCTGGGGCCGAGCCGGGCGCTGGGGCCGCGCCGGGCGCTGCGGCCGAGCCGGGCGCTGGGAGCCCTGGTGTGATGCGACCGGGGCGAGGGGCCTGCCCGGGCACCTGCCTGGCGGGGCGCCCGAGCTTGGCGCTTAGTACTGCCATGGCAGTCACCGATTTCCGCGTGTCCGCAGGGCCCGGCGCGCAGATTGCGGGCTTTCCGGGCTCAAACAGCCCGGAATAACCCCGATTTAGCGTCAAACCGCAGAGCGCATCCGGGAACGTAGCGGAAATCGGCCGCCGATCCGCGCTGTCGGCGCCACGGCCGCACCAACAGCGGTCGCAGTACCGGTGCGTGGCATCCCGCGCTAGACACCTGGCGCGGGCCGCGCCGGGCCAGGCTCCAAGGCGGGGGCCAGGCTCCAGAGCGGAGGCCAGGCTCCAGAGCGGAGGCCAGGCTCCAGAGCGGAGGCCAGGCTCCAGAGCGGGGCGCCAGGCTCCAGAGCGGAGGCCAGGCTCCAGAGCGGGGCCGGGCTCCAGGGCTGGGGGCCGGGCTCCGGGGCGGGGGCCGGGACTCAGGGCGGGGGCCGGGACCCAGGGCGGGGGCCGGGCGGGCTCGCCGGGGCAAAGCAGCCAGGGTCCGAGGCAGCACCGCCGAGGCCGAGCCGAGCCACCGGGATCGAGCCGCCGGAGACGAGCCGCTGGGGCCGAGGCAAGCCGGAGTTGGCGCCCATACGGCGCCCCGCCCATACGGCGCCCTCGCTCATGCAGCGCCGCCGCCGCCTGCTGCACCGCACGGCGCGGACGGAAACCCCGAGCAGCGCTAGCGACCGCGCCCCACCCCAAGACCGTGCCCACCCCAAGTGCGCGCCCTCGCACCAAGACCGCACCCTCGCCCCGCGCGGCACCCCGCCCCGCAGCCCCTCGCCTTGCAGCCCCTCGCCTTGCGGCACCCCGCCCGCGGCACCCCGCCCGCGGCACCCCGCCCGCGGCACCCTGCCCCGCGGCGCCCGGCTCTCGGCACCCGCAGCTGCACGGGGCACTGCCACTGGAGGCCCGCAACCTCCACGGCCCGGGACCTCGGCCCGGCAACCCGCGACCCGGCGACCCGCGACCCCGCGGCCCGCGGCCTAGCGCGAAGGAATCAACGGCACGACCAAAACCGCCTCAGTCCCCCCCTCCGGCCGCGGCCGCAATTCCAGAGTCCCGTTCAACTCCCCCGTCACCAACGTCCGAACGATCTGCAGCCCCAACCGCTCCGAGCTGTCCAGCTCGAAATTCTCCGGCAACCCCATCCCATCGTCAGTGATCCGCACATGCAGCCGCCCGCGCCAGCGATGAGCGGCCACCGTCACCTCGCCCGCCTGCCCCGGCCCGTACGCGTGCTCCACCGCGTTCTGCACGAGCTCGGTCGACACGGTCACCAACGGCGTCGCGATCTGCGCCGCCAGCACCCCGAACGACCCGACCCGCCGCACCCGCACCCGCGACTCCGGCGCCGCGACATCCGCGACCATCGAGATCACCCGGTCGACGATCGAGTCGAAGTCCACGGTCTCGTCCAGCGACGACGCCAGCGTCTCGTGCACCATCGCGATCGACGCGACCCGTCGCACCGACTCCTCCAGCGCCGCCCGGGCGTCGGCCGTCCCGACCCGGCGGGCCTGCAGCCTCAGCAGCGCGGCCACCGTCTGGAGGTTGTTCTTGACCCGGTGGTGGATCTCCCGGATCGTCGCGTCCTTGGTCACCAACGCCTTGTCACGGCGCCGGACGTCGGTCACGTCACGCACCAGCACCAGCGCCCCGATCGGCACCCCGTCGGGCAGCAGCGGCAGCGCCCGGATCAGCACGGTCGCCCCCCGGGCCTCGACCTCGGTCCGCCCCTTCACCTCGCCCCGCACCGCGGCCAGGATCCGCGAACACACCTCGCCGCCGTCGAGCGGGTCGGTCGCCAGCCCCCGGGTCAGCGTCGCCAGGTCCTCCCCCACCAGGTCACCGGCCAGCCCCAGCCGCCGGTAGGCCGACTGCGCGTTCGGGCTGGCGTAGGTCACGATCCCCAGCGAGTTGAGCCGCACCAGCCCGTCCCCCACCCGGGGCGCGGACGCGGTCTTCTCCTCGGTCGGCGGCGGCGGGAACGACCCGCCCGCCACCATCAGGCAGAGGTCGTCGGCCGCCTGCAGGTAGCTGAGCTCGAGCTGGCTCGGGACGCGCGTCGCGGCCAGGTTCGTCACCCGGCCGACCACCGCGATCACCCGATCCTCCCGGCGCACCGGGACCGCCTCCTGCCGGGCCGGGACCCCGTCGTGCCAGACCGGGTCGCCCTCCCGCCAGATCCGCCGCTCGATCATCGCGGTCGTGAGCTGCTCGACGACCGATCCCGTCGCCATCTTGCCGACCATGTCGTCGTGGTACGCGGTGGGCGCGGTCGTCGGACGCACCTGCGCGGCGCAGAGGAAGCCGCTCTCCGCGACCGGGAGCCAGAGCAGGAGGTCGGCGAAGCTCAGGTCGGCCAGCAGCTGCCAGTCGCCGGCCAGGCGGTGGAGGTGGTCGAGGTCCTCGCCGGACAACGACGTGTGTTCTTCAACGAGGTCCCGCAGTGTCGACACGACTCCGATCGTTGCACGGGGAGTTTTCGAACTTGTGAGCTGATCCGCCGAACGGGTGGATTCGCTAACGCGCAGCGTGATCCTCCCTTCGGAGGGTGCTGCGCTGGTCGCGGTACGCAATCGGGGTTCCGGACCGGCTACCGGCCGGTATAGGGATCGTCCAGACTCGTACCGGCGGCTCAGGTTCGTGTGCCACACTCCGGCCACGGGGCATCACCGCAGGTTGCGGGTGTGAGGGACGGGACACAAGAGACAGTCGAGGCTCGTTTGGTGAGGGATCCGCTGCAGCGTCTGCGTGACGCGTACTCGGTCCGGACCGTCGCCGGGCTCACCCGGCGGCTCCGGCCACGCCCAGTCGGTGGTGACGGCCTGGTCGACCTGGCCGGCAGCGACTTCCTGGGGCTCAGCTCCGACGAGCGGGTGGTGTCGGCCGCCGCGGCGGCCGCGCTCACCTGGGGCGCCGGCGCGACCGGCTCACGTCTGCTGAGCGGTACGACCGCGCTGCACGCCGAGCTCGAGGCCGCGCTCGCCCGGTTCTCCGGCGCGCCCGACGCGCTGGTCTTCTCGTCCGGGTACCTGGCCGACCTCGGCGTCCTGGCGGCCCTCGGCGGGCCCGAGGTCCTCGTCGTCTCCGACGAACAGAACCACCCTGCCCTGGTGGACGCCTGCCGGCTGTCGCGTTCGCGGGTGACCGTCGTTCCCCATCGGGACGTAGGGGCAGTCGAACGGGCGCTGGCCGGGCGTCCGGAAGAGCACGCGGTGGTCGTCACCGACGCGGTGTTCGCGGTCGCCGGAGACCTGGCGCCGCTGCCCGAGCTGGCCGAGGCGTGCCGCCGGTACGACGCGCTGCTCGTCGTCGACGAGGCGAACGCGCTGGGCGTGCTCGGTGAGCGGGGACGCGGTGCGGTGTACGCGGCCGGGCTGGCCGGCGAGCCGGCCGTCGTCCGGACGATGTCGCTGGCCAAGTCGCTCGGGTCGCAGGGCGGGGCCGTGGTGGGGGCTCCGGACGTGATCCAGGAATTGATCGACCGGGCCCGGCCGTTCCTGGTCGACACCGGGCTGGCGCCCGGGTCGGTGGCGTCCGCGCTGACCGCGCTGCGGATCCTGTCGTCGACGCCGGACCTGGTCGGGGCGGTGCGGGCCCGGGCCGGGGAGCTGGCCTGGGCGGCTCGGCAGGCCGGTCTTCCGGTGACCCGGCCGGACGCGGCCGTGCTCTCGGTGACGATCGGGGACCCGCACGCGGCCCTGCACGCGCAGGCGGTGTGTGCGGAGTTCGGGGTGAAGGTGGGGTGCATCCGGCCGCCGTCGGTACCCGAGGGGCGCTCGTGTCTGCGCCTGACCGCCCGGGCGACGCTCACCGACGCGGAGGTCGCGCTGGCCGGCCGGGCCTTCGCCGCCGTCGCCCGGATGCTCCACACCCCGAGCCGCCGATGAACGCCTCGACGGGTCGGGCGGGCCGCCCCGGGTCGCGCTTCCCGGGGCGGCCGCCCTTCGAGCCGGGCGTTCCCGTGCGCCCGGCCGGGTCCGACGGTCCGGTCACGACGGGCGCCGGCGACGCTTGCGCCGGGGCGGACCGGACGGCGGAGCCGGCTCGATCGTCACCCGCTCGGGCAGCGGAATCGGCAGGCGGTGCTCACCGCGGCTGCGATCGACCCAGCACAGGTCGATGCCCATCCCCGGCGTCCGTCCGGCCCGGACCACCTCGGTGCGGATGTGCCCGCCGGCCGGCACCCGGGTCGCGGTGCCCGGGCGCACCTCGGTCGCCCGTCCGTACACATCGGGCACCAGCTCGAACCAGGCCAGCAGCGCCTCGGAGCGACCCACGTTGTGAGCGGTCAGCACCCAGCCGGTGGCCGTCGGCATCCGTAAGACGGTGAACGTCGGCTCGTCCCGCTCGCGCCGGGCAAGCTGGTACATCACTGCGATGGTGAACAGAGCGATCACTACGGTGAGCAGGCCGATCCACGCTTCCGCGTCCACATCGAACACCTCCATCGGCCCGCAAACCGCAGCGATAGTTATGCGTCGGAGTGATTGCAGAAAGCATGACTGAGATCTGCATCATGCACAAGGCACGAAGCTGATCCAGGCTCGCTTCGGCGCGCGAGTGGACGTCCGCTAAACGAGTTCTTTGCGGCTCAGCCAGGTGAAGGCGAGCCACCCGGGCAGCACCGGCAGCCAGAACGTCAGCAGGCGGAACAGCAGGACCGACGAGACGGCGGTCGCGCCGTCGAGACCGCCGGCCGTGAGGCCGGCCGAGAGCACGGCCTCGACCGCACCGAGGCCGCCGGGCGTGGGCGCCGCGGACCCGAGCGCGGTCCCGGCCAGCACCACGACCGCGACGACCGACCACGACAGCGACCCGCCGAAACCCTCGATGCAGGCGCTCATCACCAGGACGGTCGCCACCGACTGCAGGATCGTGCCGAAGACCCCCGCCCCGAGCCGGGCCGGTCGGGTGAAGACGGTGGCCAGCCGGGGCGTGATCTGGGCCAGGTACGGACGCAGCCGGGCCAGCAGGAACCGCCGCCCGACCGGGATCATGAACACGATCGCGACGACCGCCACGACGACGCCGAGCGTGTAGAACGCGGCGTCCGGAACCTCCAGCGAACGGGCCCGGTCGTTGCCCGCGACCAGGCCGACCACGACGAGCAGCAGCACGGTGACCCCGACGGTCCCGATCTGCCACAGCGCCACGGCCGCGACCGCGGCCGCCGCCGGCACCCCGGCCTGCTGCAGGTAGCGGACGTTGAGCGCCGCCCCGCCGACGCCGGCCGGCGCGACCAGCCCGAGGAACGACGAGGCCACCTGGACGATCAGCGTGCGGGCGAACCGCAGTCGCTCGGCGACGAACCCGGTGAGCGCGATGCCGGCCCCGACGAACCGGATGCAGGCCAGGACGATCGCGATCCCCAGCCAGAGCCAGTTCGCGCTCGTGATGACCTCGACCAGATCGAGGCCGGCGATCTGGTCGAGCAGCACGTACGCGGCCGCGGTGAGCGCGACGACCGAGATGATCGTCCGCGGCCGGAGTCGCTCCAGCCGGACCGGTTGCGCAGGCGGAACCGTGCCGAGGAGGTCGAGGATCCGGTCGCGGAGCGTGTCGAGCAGCGTCTTGTCGCGACGGAGCGCCTGCCTGCTGGTGCGGCCGAGCGCGACCGGCTGCAGGGCCGAGACCGCCTCGGCCAGCCGGCCGGTGCCGAGCGCGCGCAGTGCACTGTCGACGGCCCGGTCGACGCCGACCTTGAGCGCGAGCGTCACCAGCAGCTGGGCCAGGTCGATGCGGAGTGCGGCCACCGGCGCGGCGATGAGCCCGGCCGCGCCGCTGAACCGGAGCCCGGCGCCGCCGTCCGGGGGGAAGACGATGTTCGAGCCGGTCAGGGCCCGGTGCGCGATCGCCCGCCGGTGCAGGAGCAGCACTTGGGCCCAGGTCGCGTCCAGGCGGGCGTCGTCCAGTTCGTCGATCTCGTCCAACGAGGGACCGGGGACGTCCTCGTAGGCGAGGACGACCGCATCGGGTTCCACCGGGACGGCGGCGACCATGGCCTGCACCCGCGCGCCGGTCGCGGCCATGACCGCGCTGATCAAGGCCTCGTGCTCGACCGCGCGCCGGAGCGAGACCAGGGCCTTGCGGCCCGCGGGCTCGCGAAACCGCAGCGTTCGCCAGAACGCCTGCAGGACCCCCGCGCCCTCGTGGTCGCGGTCGAGCACATGGACGACGAGCGCGCGGCCGTTCGTGTCGACGGCGTCGAAGAAGACCGGGTCCTCCGTGTCGAGGTGCCGCGGCCGGAGCGAGACGAGGTCGACGCCGGCCCGGCGGAGCTCGGCCACCACCGCGCGCGGACTCGGACGGGACGGGTTGGTACCCGCGGCCCAGCGCACGAACATGCCGACGACGCGGCCGATCAGGAACGAGATCAGGACCGCGACGGCCGTCGCGCCCAGCGTCACCTGGGCCAGACCGAACAGGACGAAGACGACGGTGGCCAGCACCCGCAACCGGGGCTGACGCCCGACCTGGGCGACGGTCGCGATCGCCGCCACCCCGGCGCTGAAGCCGGTGATGCCGGGGTCGGCGGCCTGGGCCGCGGTGAGCGAGGCGGCCAGCGCGTCGGCGTTGGCGAGCTGCCGGAGCACCGACTGGAGGGCGGCGACCCAGGCCAGGCAGGCGAGGAACGCGAGCGCACCGTCGGCCAGGATCCGGATCCGACGGCGGATCAGCAGGTCGAACACGATGACGGCCGGGAGCGCCAGCATGAGCAGGCCGGAGCCGGTCGTGATCAGGACGCCCAGGGCGGCCGGCAGCGGCTCGGTGGCGTTGGTGACGTCCTTGTCGATGCCGGCCACCGTGTTGGTGGTGAAGGCGCCGACGAGCATGGCGATCGCCAGGCTGACCGCGGAGACGAGGAGTCGGACCAGGTCGAGGGGGCGGTGGACGCGACGGGGCGGCTCAGGGGCCTCGATGATCGGGGTGATCTCGGGCTGTACGGGCTCTTCTATGGCCGGTGACTCGGACCGCCCCGACGTCGTCATGAGGTGGATGGTGTCATCTGCCGTCGAGGCGTGGTTCGTGACCTCGGGGATACATTTGCTTCGTGAAGGTTTGCGCGGCGGACCTTGCTGGTTCACGTTTGCGTGTTGCCAAAGTCACCGTGCATGTTGCAGACTGCTCTTGGACGGGTAGCAAGATCGAAACCGTCAAGGGGGTAGCGATGGAAGTCGAATGGACAGGGACATTTGGCCGGCTGACCCACCGGCTCCTCGGGGCTCCGCCGAGGATCCGGAGGACGAAGGTCTGGGTCGTGGCCGACTATCCCGACTATCACTACATGAGCGGGATGCGCGGGATGCAGCACGGCCTGCGCGATGGCATGCAGCACGGAGCGGCTGGGGGCCGCTCGGCGGAGTGGCCGGACTTACGCGGGCGGACCGCCGCCCCCGCGCCGGCGCAAGCCGCCCAACTACTGCGGCGAGTCGCCCCGCCGCAGCGGGACATCATCACTTCGGCCGACTGGTTCGGCGTGGAACGCACGCTCGGCACGGCCCTGCCGAAGGACTACCGCAGCCTGATCGACGACCGCGGCCCAGGCATCGTCGCCGATGTGGTCGTCTACGGCCCGGAAAAAGGCAGCCCACTCGACCTGGTCGCGTGGAACGAAGGCATCCACCGCCTGATCGAGTCGATCCGCCAGATCTGCCGAGACTATTTCCCGCTCGCCTTCCACCCCGAGCCCACCGGGGTTCTGCCCTGGGGCTCGGTGAACGGAGGCCAGATAGTCGGCTGGGCCGTGACGTCCGCCGATCCCGACACCTGGCCGGTGGTGGAGCTCTCCGCCGAGCTGGACGCACTGGTGCTGCACGAGGTCACGACAACGGGCTACTTGCTGGCGCGGTTGCCGGGACCGCAGGTTCCGACGTTGATCACGGGGTGAGCCTCGGCCCAAAGGGGTGGGGGGCCGAGAAAAGACTGTCCCCTCTGCGCATCTTGGCCTTGCGCAGAGGGGACAGTCCTGTGTTCAGCGCTGAGTTACTCAGCCGGTAGGCCGAAGCGACCCGCCTTCACCCCCTCAGTGAAGTCGCGCCACACCGACGTGGAGAAAGCTAAGACCGCTCCACCCGGAACCTGCTTGGAGTCCCGTACCCGGACGTCGTCCTCGGAAAGGGCGACTTCGACACAGTTGCCATAGGCACTGAAGGTCGACTTCCGGAATACTCCGTCTTTCTCCGCCACACCCCGCTCCTTCCTTCCCCATGGACTCGGCCGAGCTGGTCACCTAAAGTGACCGACTTGCACGGACAAGTCACCACGGTTCCCTCAGTATGCAGAACCGGGTGCCCGAAAGGCAGGTTTACGGGATGTTTCATCAACCTCGCTACGACTCGGGTGTAAGTCAGCTAGCTGAGCTCACCCCGCTTGACGCCCTCCAGGAAAGACACCCACACACCAGCGGCGACGATCACGGGCGTCTGAGCGCGATCCTTCGTGTCCCGAATTCCCACCCAGCCGCCGCCGGCTCCCACCTCGACGCAGTTGCCGTAACCACTCTGCCGGCTCTTGCGCCAGGAGTTGTCGGCAATCAGCTGCGCCCGCTCGATCGACTTACTCATATTGGGCTGTACCTTCCCGGAGATCGCCACCGCGGCTAGCGGGGCTATATGGAGTCGCGCGGGCCTCAGGGGTGGGAAAAACGAAGATCCGCGCAGGTTATGTTGAAAGACCAATAAGGCAGCACAACACCCGCCTGAAGCGGTTAACCAGGTGCGCCTCGGCGGCTCCGGATCCGTCATCAACGACGGCCCGCCGAGATGGCGATACATTCGTACAGTCTACCGAAAACCCGTCGCCCAACTCTCGGCCGCACGCCCACCTAGGACTCGGACCGACTCGAGATTCGGTAACAGGCTCACAAAGACAGAAGATCTGCGGGGTGACCGACAAGCGTTAGCATAGGGCTGCGATACCGCCGTTCGAGCCCGACTCGCGCGCGCGAGGGAGTCAGACTCCAGCATCGCAAATCTTGATGTCATGGCACTCCGCCGCGTTATCACTCAGCGCCCCCGAAAGGTGCTCGACGGCGGGCTGACCCAGAGCCGACAGCCACGGTTTTGGCGCAGCGAAGACCCTGACGGGTACCTGTGCCGCCTTCTAAGCAGCACACCCGTCGACTCGTTGCATGGTAGTCATGCAACTCGCACGACGCAACTCCACGACTGCATGTTGTGTGGATGTGATCGAAGTGGTCTCGATGACCGAGGGTAAACGTACATTTGGGCGCGAAGCGCACAGTTGTCAACACGAGTTGCACCATCGTGGACGCCGGCCTACGCGCTGTTACTCACGGGTAGCCCTGCCGGCTCAGTACATCTTCAAGGAGTCGTGCAGGTACTGCTCCGACGGCTGGCGGCCGAGGGCCTCCTGCTGGACGCCGTCGAAAATCCGGTTGTACAGGCGTACGTCTTCCGGATCGTTGAGCAGAACGCCGACGGTGGCCGCTTCGACGTAGACGACATTGGGGTCGTCCGGGTGAGGCAACTCGAGAATGGTGAATGCTCCACTCATGCCAGGATGCAATCCGTTGTCGAATGGCAATACACGAATGGCGATGTTCGGCCGGTCCGAAAGCTCGATCAATCTTTCGATCTGCTCCCGCATGACTTCCCGACGCCTCACTCCACCCGCCGGTCGGCGAAGCGCGGCTTCATCGACGATCGCAACGAATTTCACCGGGTCGTCCGACCGCGTGAGCAATTCCTGCCGAGTGAGGCGCGCCTGGATGCCATCTTCGAAGTTTCGGTCGTCGACGTAGAGCGCGCGCATCATCGCCCGAGCGTAGGACTCGGTTTGCAGCAGACCAGGGATCATCGACTGTTCGTAAGTCAAGATCTGACGAGCCTCGGCTTCGAACCCGATGTAGTCCTTGAAGGATCGGACCGGTCCGGGGTCGCTGATTCGCATCCACCAGCCGACCTCCCGCGACTCCTTACCGAGCTCGAGCATTCCCTTTCGAGCTTCATCGTCGGTGACCCCGTAGACGTCCAAGAGCGCCCTCAGGTCTACGGTGCCCACTTTGATCGCGGTCGTCTCAATGCGGCTCACCTTTGACGGCGACCAGTCGAGCTCCTTCGCCACGTGCTCGACCGTCATGCTCTTGCTTTCACGCAGCGCCCGCAGCTCCTGTCCCAAGCGACGGCGACGCACGGTGGGACTGGTTCGAGGCATGGCGCGCTCCTGCAATTGTCCGAGCCGAACATCCCTGATGGTATATCCAAAGTCCAGTATGGTTGGTACCAAACTGGGGGATGAATGCGGCAGGCACACAGCCGCCGACGTAGGGTGGGATGTGTGGGCATTTTCGCCATCGTCGGCACGTCGACCGGAGTAGGAAAGACCGTCGTCACCGCGGCCGTCGCGGCCTTGGCGCAAGCACGCGGCCAGCGGGTGGCCGTCGTGAAGCCGGCTCAAATCGGCCTCCGGCCCGGCGAACCCGGTGACCTGGCCACGATCGAACGGCTCGTGCCCGGCGTCGCCACCTATGAATACGCCCGCTATCCCGACGTGCTCTCGCCCGAGGCCGCGGCCCGGTACGCGGGCGACCGGCCGCTGCGGCTCACCACGGTCGCCAAGAGCCTCGCCGCCCTCGATACCGAGTTCGACCTCGTGCTGGTCGAGGGCACCGGAGGCGTGCTGACCCGCTTCGGGCCCGACGGGTGGACGATGGCCGAGCTCGCGTGGTCGATGCAGGCTCCGGCCGTCGTCGTCACGGCGGCCGGGCGGGGCACGCTCAACCACACCGCGCTCACCCTCGAGGCTCTCCGGGCCCGCGGGATTCCGCTCGCCGGGCTGATGATCGGTCGCTGGCCCGACGAGCCCGACCTCACCGCCCGCTCCAACCTCGCCGACCTCGAGGCCCTGTCGGGCCGCCCCCTCGACGGCGCCCTCCCGGAGAACGCGGCCGGCCCGATCAAGTCTCCCGGCTTCCCCGACGCCGGCGCCAGCCTCGCCCGCCTGCTCGAGATGGCCGGCCGTCGCCGAGAGCGTTCAGCCCCCTTCGAGGCCACCGCCCGGGCCGGCCTCTCCCCCGCGTTCGGCGGAACCTTCGACGGATCCACGTTCCGTGACGACAACACGCCCGAGCCGGCCGGAACCTGCGCCGGCTGAGCCAGAAAAAGCGCTGATGACGGTGTTCTTGGCTACATTGTGGCGGTCAGTCCCCCAGTGAGCCGATGAGATCGCTACCACGGCTCTGGTAGACAAGCGGTGTGACAACGTCGTCCCATCCGCCGCCCGTCGGCGTGATCACCATCCGTAAGGCCCTGCCGGCCGAGTTCGCGGAGATCGGTGCCCTCACGTACAACGCTTATGCGAGCGACGGCCTGCTGGCCAATGATTCCGGTTACGCCGACGAGCTCCGCGACGCCGAGCACCGCGCGAACCACTGCGACCTCCTGGTCGCCGCCGACGAACGAGGCCGCCTCCTCGGCACCGTGACGTTCTGCCTCCCGGGCTCCCCGTACGCCGAGCTCTCCTCCGAGGGCCAGGCCGAGTTCCGGATGCTGGCGGTCGCACCCGAGCACCGAGGCCGCGGTGTCGGCGCCCGCCTCGTCCGCGAGTGCCTCGACCTGGCGACGAAGCACCACGCGACCAGCATCGTGCTCTCGACCAAGAAGCAGATGCACACCGCGCAGCGCCTCTACGAGCGCTTCGGCTTCCACCGCACCGAGCAGCTCGACTGGTCCCCGACGCCCGACGTCGAACTCCTGGCCTACGCGAAGCCCCTCTAGACTCGGTACCAACGTCTACGGAGAGGAGTCGACATGGCTCGGCGCGCACGCAAGAAGAAGGCCCGTAAGAACAAGAAGGCGAACCACGGCCGTCGCCCCAACAGCTAGTGAAACGCCCCCGCCGACGAATCGGCGGGGGCGAAGAATTTCAGGCCTCGCGACGAACCTCGACGGACGTCTCCGAGTACACGGTCGTCCCGTCCTCGGTCACCACGGCCTCGCGAATGGTCGTGATCAACCGCGTCCGCAGCGAATCCGGCGCGACCTCACCGCCGCAGCAGCGGGCCACCAGCGCCTTGACCTCCTGCTCGATCCCGTACTCGCGCAGGCACGGCCCGCACTCGTCCAGGTGCTCGGCGATCTTTCCTCGCTCGGTCGAGCCGGTCTCGGCGTCGAGGTACATCCACACCTCGGCCAGCACCTCGGCGCAATCGATCTCGTGCGGTCCACCGCAGCTCACGACGACACCTCCTCGGGTGCGACGCGGACGATTCCGCGGTCCAGCGCGTACTGCTCGAGCTGCCTGCGCAGGTTGCGACGCCCACGGTGCAGTCGCGACATCACGGTGCCGATCGGCGTCCCCATGATGTCGGCGATCTCCTTGTACGAGAAGCCTTCGACGTCGGCGAGGTACACGGCGAGGCGGAACTCCTCCGGCAGCGCCTGCAGCGCGTCCTTGACGTCGGAATCCGGCAGTCGGTCGAGGGCCTCGACCTCCGCGGAGCGGAGGCCGGAGGACGAGTGCGACTCGGCCGCGGCCAGCTGCCAGTCTTCGATCTGCTCGGTCGGGCTCTGCTGCGGCTGCCGCTGACGCTTGCGGTAGTTGTTGATGAAGGTGTTCGTGAGGATGCGGTACAGCCAGGCCTTGAGGTTGGTGCCCTCTTGGAACTGGTGGAACGCCGCGTAGGCCTTCACGAACGCTTCTTGGACGAGGTCCTCGGCATCGGCCGGGTTCCGCGTCATCCGCAGTGCGGCAGCATAGAGCTGGTCGAGGTACGGCAGCGCGTCCCGCTCGAACCGGGCATTACGCTCAGCCGCCGTCTCCACGGACGCAGCCGGCGCGACCGGCTCGGCCGATGCGACCTCGTCAGGCTGAGGGGCTGTGGGCAAGTCTTCTCCCGGATGGATGGGCGTCGGGACCGAACCCGACCGGAGCGCCGATACCGGCCTCGCCAGAGAGGATAGGTCGATCACGCCCCCACTGCCGTAACCCGCATCACCGGCGACGGTAACTACGCTGTCCAACGCTTTCGGATCGGACACGTCACCCAGGACAACGCGCGGCGTCCAGCCCCGGGTTCCCATCAGCTCCATGGGCAAACCTCTCTCATCCCACACACCCGGCTCAACACGGACCGCGGGAGGTATGTTCCGCCCATGGCCGGCCGAGGGACTCCCGCGACGCAAGCACTGACGAAGGCGAAGGCGCCGTTCACCGTCCACGAGTACGAGCACGACCCGGCGTCCGGCTCGTACGGCGAGGAAGCGGCCCGGGCGCTGGGCGTTCCGGCCGCGCGGGTGTTCAAGACGCTGGTCGCCCAGATCGACGGCGCGCTGCACGTCGCCGTGGTGCCGGTCACCGGCGAACTCGACCTCAAGGCCCTCGCGTCCGCGGTGGGGAAGAAGAAGGCCGCGATGGCCGACCCGACGCTGGCCGAGCGCACGACCGGCTACGTCCGCGGCGGGATCAGCCCGCTGGGGCAGCGGAAACGACTCCCGACCGTAGTCGACGCGAGCGCTGCGGGCCACGAGACCGTCTTCGTCTCGGCCGGCCGTCGCGGGCTGGAGGTCGAGGTGTCCCCGACCGACCTGACCCGCCTCACGAACGCGGTGGTCGCCCCGATCGCGGCTAGCTAGCCCACCCGCGCGCCCGCAGCCAGTCGACGGCCGCGCCGCCTACGGCGGCCGACACCTTCTTAAACCCGTGGTCCGCGCCCGGCAGCACCACGACGGTCGCCTCCCCCACCACCGGTGGGACGCCGAACGGATCGCGATCCCCGTTGACGACGAGCACCGGCAGCGAAAGCGGGATCTCGTCCACCCGGGAGCGCTCCGGCTTGCCCGGCGGGTGCGTCGGAAACGCCAGCGCGATCACCCCGGACGCGCCCAACGCCTCGGCCGTCCGGCAGGCCACCCGGGCCCCGCTGGAGCGTCCCCCGAAGAGCAGCGGAACGTCCCGCACCCCCGCGCGCACGACAGCGACGACGTCCGTCCACGCCTCGTCCAGGTGATTCGCCGGCGCCGGCGCCCGGCGGCCGGCCACCCGGTAGGGCTGGGTCACCCGCGCGACGGCCACCCCGGCAGCGACGACCGCCGACGTCACGGCCACGAGATCGGGCGCGAGAACGTCGCCCCCGGCGCCGTGGCCGAGGATCAGCAGCGACCGCGTCCCCGAGGGAGGCAGGTCCAGCTGCAAGCGCGCCGGGCCGCGCCGGGTGGGAACGAGGAGCCCCCCGGCGGGCTCCTCGGGCGTCAACTCTCGCGCCGAGCGCTCTCCGCGCGCTCCGTCCGCGTCCGCACGCCGGCCGAGAACGACGTCGGCGCGCCCGCCACTCCGGTCCGATTCCGCCATGCCACCAGCATGGCCCGTCGCTCCCGCGGAGTCGTACCGCCCCAGACGCCTTCACAGTCACCGGCGTTCAGCGCGGCCGCGAGGCAGTCCGCCTGGACGTCGCAGGAATGGCAGAAGCTGAGCGCCGGGTCGGCCGGTTCGGTGGGAAGCGGGAAGAACGTCTCCGGGTCGACGGTGCGACAGCGTCCGCGGGTGCGCCACGTCGGGTCGCCGGGGCGCGCCGACCTCGCCGCCAGCAACCGGGGATCGCGGCTCGCCGCGAGCACCTCGTGTGGCCTCGGCAGCCTGGCCCGAGTCACGTGTCTGCTCTCCTTCCTGCACGGTGCGTGCTTCCGGTGTCCCCGTGTCACCGCGCGCAACCCCCGGAGGAAGCGCACTGAATGCCACGGGCCGAACTCGCTACGTCAGCACAACGAGGAGGGGAAGGGGGCGTTACGGGGTTTCGCCCCGTCTTTAAAAGAGGGTCACCGGTGCTGCCTCCGGTACGACCGCCTTCCGCAGCGACGGACCGGTGTTCCGCACGTTTCCGACGGCCGGCCCGACCGGCCGCAGCTCCATGCCCGCCAGCAGGTCGCCGGGCGGCGGAGCCAACAGCACGTCGGCGTCGGCCGGGGTCTCCCCCAGCCAGGCGCTCCACCGCTCGCGCGGCAACTGCAACGGCATCCGACTGTGGACGCCGTCCAGCGGGGCGAGCGCGGCCGTCGTGACGATCGAGCAGGTCACGACCCGCTCCTCGCCCGAACCCCAGACCTCCCACAGCCCCGCGAACACGCACAGCCCGCCGTCGGCCCTGGTGAGGTACCAGGCCTGCTTACCGGGCCCGTCGGGCTTGGGCGACCACTCGTACCAGCCGTCGGCGGGCACCAGGCAGCGGCGCCGGGCGAACGCCGACCGGAACGCGGGCTTCTCGGCGATCGACTCGGAGCGGGCGTTCATCATCCGCGACCCGCCGGAGAGATCCTTGGCCCAGGACGGCACCAGCCCCCAGCGCACGGCGTCGACCACCCGGCCGCCCTGGGACTTCGAGACCCGGACGACCGGCACCGTGTCGGTGGGCGCCACGTTGTAGTTCGGCCGGAGCGACTCGTCGAGGCTGATCGCGTCGAACTCCGCCACGAGGTCTTCGGCGCTACGGGAAGAGGCATACCGACCGCACATACCAGCCAGGTTAGCCAGCACCCCCGACACTTCCGGCAGACTGAACACCATGCAGAATCCCTGGCCCGCCCCCCGAGCCGACCGGCCCGTCACCGGCACGGTCACGATGCCCGGTTCCAAGTCCGTGACCAACCGGGCCCTCGTCCTGGCCGCGCTCGCGGACGGGCCGTCGATGCTGCGGGCGCCCCTCCGCAGCCGCGACACCGAGCTGATGGCCGCCGCGCTGCGCGCGCTCGGCGTCGGTATCGAGGGCACCGAAGCGTGGCAGGTGACCCCGCAGAAGCTCCGCGGGCCGGCCACGGTCGACTGCGGTCTGGCCGGCACCGTGATGCGGTTCCTCCCGCCGGCCGCGGTCCTGGCCGAGGGCCCGGTGACCCTCGACGGCGACGAACAGGCCCGGGTGCGGCCGATGGGCCGCCTGCTCGACGCGCTTCGCGCGCTCGGGGCCGACATCGACGACGGCGGCCGCGCGTCGCTCCCGTTCACCGTGGCCGGTACCGGGACGCTGCCCGGCGGCGAGGTCACGATCGACGCGTCGGCGTCCTCGCAGTTCGTCTCCGGGCTGCTGCTGTCGGGCGCCCGGTACGAGAAGGGCGTCACCGTCCACCATGACGGCAAGCCCGTCCCCAGCCTCCCGCACATCGACATGTCGGTGGCGATGCTGCGCGCCGCCGGGGTCACGGTCGACGACAGCGAGGCCAACACTTGGCGGGTCGAGCCGGGCCCGATCGCCGGCCTCGACCTCGACATCGAGCCCGACCTCTCCAACGCCGCGCCGTTCCTGGCCGCCGCGCTCGCGACCGGCGGGCGCGTCACGGTGACCGGCTGGCCGGTCCGCACGACCCAGGCCGGGGACGCGCTCCGCGACCTCCTCGCCCGGATGGGTGCCGAGGTCACCCTCGACGCGCGCGGGCTCACGGTCGCGGCCGGTGACCGTCTGCTGGGTCTGGACGCCGACCTGCACGACGTCGGCGAGCTGACGCCGGTGCTGGCCGCGCTGGCCGCCCTGGCCGAGACCCCGTCCCGGCTGCGTGGGGTCGCGCACCTGCGTGGGCACGAGACCGACCGGCTGGCCGCGCTGGCCACCGAGCTGAACAACCTCGGCGGCCAGGTCACCGAGACCGAGGACGGGCTGGCCATCGAACCCCGCCCGCTGCACGGCGGGGTCTTCGGCAGCTACTCCGACCACCGGATGGCCCAGGCCGGCGTCCTGCTCGGGCTGGTCGTCGACGGGATCGCGGTGGAGAACGTCGCCACCACCGGCAAGACCATGCCGACGTTCACCACGGTGTGGACCGATCTGGTGAGTGTCCACTGAGCCCGCGGAGAGATCTCGACGAGGACGACGTCCGGGTCCGCGCGCGGCCCGGTTCCCGTCCCCGGACCCGGACCCGCCCGACCCATGCCGACGCTCGCGAAGCGCTCGTCGTCGGCGTCGACCGGGGCCGGTACACGTGCTGGCTCGACGACCGCGAGGTCACCGCGATGCGGGCCCGCGAGCTCGGCCGCAAGTCGGTCGTCGTCGGAGACCGGGTCGCGCTGGTCGGCGACGTCTCCGGCGGCCCGGACGCGCTGGCGCGGATCGTCCGGATCGCCGAGCGGCGCAGCGTGCTGCGGCGCACCGCGGACGACGACGACCCGTACGAGCGGGTGATCGTCGCCAACGCCGACCAGCTCGTCGTCGTCACCGCGCTGGTGGACCCGCCGCCCCGCACCGGCTTCGTCGACCGGTGCCTGGTCGCCGCGTTCGACGCCCAGGTCGACCCGCTGCTCTGCCTCACCAAGGCCGACCTCGCCCCGAAGGACGCGGCGGACGAGTTCCGGCAGCACTGGGCCGCGCTCGACCTCCCGGTGGTCACCACCCGCCGCGACGAGGAGCCGACCGAACTCGAGGAACGCCTCACCGGGCGGATGTCCGTCCTGATCGGCCACTCCGGCGTCGGCAAGTCGACGTTGGTCAACCGCCTGGTGCCGGACGCCGAACGCGCGACCGGCGGGCTGAGCGCGATCGGCAAGGGCAGGCACACGTCGACGTCCGCGGTCGCGCTGGCGCTGCCGGGCGGCGGCTGGGTGATCGACACGCCGGGCGTCCGGTCGTTCGGGCTCGCGCACGTCTCGCCGGCCAGCGTGCTGGCCGGGTTCCCTGATCTGGCTCCCGGTGCCGCCGACTGCCCGCCCAACTGCGAGCATCGGTCGGCCGAGGAAGGTTGTGCGCTGGACGCCTGGGTCGAGGCCGGACACGCCAGCCCGGAACGCCTCGCGTCGTACCGCCGGCTCCTAGAGAGCCGCAGCGATTTGGGTTAGCCGTAAGGCGCGCGAAAGGTGCGGGTAAGGGCTAATACGGTCGCTATCCGCCGTCCGGATGATGCCGTCCCAACCGCCCGGTCCGATGTGTTCGTGCCTCGCGCGACCGAATTAGCGGGAGCGATACAGTGCGGCCTACGGGGGGTCGCAGTGGTGGGCCCGCTTCGCGGTGCCACCCATAACTAGGGACAGACATTGGGCTTCTTCTCCCGCAAGCACCCTTTCGCGATGGCAGACGTCGCCGAGCACGTGGTGGTGGCTCGCTACCGCCTGGCGCCCGGTCCCAGCGGCACGGCGACCAACCTGGCCAACGTGTACCAGCTCGAGGAGCAACTGGCGTCGGCCATCGAGACCGCAGGCGCGGGCGAGTTCGAGCAACCGCAGTTCGGTCGCGACGAGTCCGGCGAGAACGAGCTCGTGCTCTCCGCCTACGGCCCGGACGCCAACCGGCTGTTCGCGGCGATGGAACCGGCCCTGCGCTCGTTCCCGGCCCGGCCCGCGTCGGTGTTGCTGCACTACGGCGCGTACGACGACCCGAACGCGGCAGAACAGCTCGTCCGTCTGTAGAGCGGTAGCCTCCACCCCATGTCCCGCTACTCCGACGATCTCGCGTTCGCGCACGTCCTGGCCGACACGGCCGACCGGATCACGACGGCCCGCTTCAAGGCGCAGGACCTGCGGGTCTCGTCGAAGCCCGACATGACGCCGGTGACCGACGCCGACACGGCGGTCGAGCAGGCCCTGCGCGCGACGCTGTCCCGGGCTCGGCCGCGCGACGGCGTCATCGGCGAGGAGTTCGGCGAAGTCGCTGGTCACGGGGTACGCCGCTGGGTGATCGACCCGATCGACGGAACCAAGAACTTCGTCCGTGGCGTCCCGGTCTGGGCGACGCTGATCGCGCTGCTCGAGAACGACGAGCCGGTGGCCGGCATGGTCAGCGCCCCGGCGCTGGGCCGGCGCTGGTGGGCGGCCAAGGACTGCGGCGCGTACGCCGGGCGGCGTCCGACCGCGGGTGCGGCGATCCGGGTCTCCTCGGTCGCCGAGCTGTCCGACGCGTCGCTCTCCTACTCCTCGCTCTCGGGCTGGGAGGAGCGCGGCGCGCTCGGCGACTTCGTCGACCTGACCCGCTCGGTCTGGCGCACCCGCGCCTACGGCGACTTCTACAGCTACGTGCTCCTGGCCGAGGGCGCGGTGGACGTCGCCTGCGAACCGGAAGTCTCGCTCTGGGATCTCGCCGCGCTGGCGGCGATCGTCACCGAGGCCGGCGGGCGATTCACCGATCTGTCCGGGCAACCCGGACCCGCAGGTGGGAGTGCCGTGGCGACGAACGGGCTACTCCATGAAGCGACCCTGAAAATCGTCGGAGTGTAGTTCTGATGGCCCGAACGGCTGGTGCAGACGCCTCCGCGCGCGGCTGGTGAGGTGGGGGCTTATCCTCGCAGGAGTGTCCTTCGGATGGGTTTTCCTGGGCGCCTCGGTGGCCGGCTACGGCGTAGCGAACTTCCTGCAGTCGGTCGCCGCGGCTCGCGTCAGCGTGCACTCGAAACTCGATCCGGGGCTGTTGCTCAAGCTGGCCGGCCACCGCATCTACGTCGCCGGCCTGCTCTGTCAGCTGGCCGCGTTCGCGTTCGCGTTCTTCGCCCGGCGTGACCTGCCGTTGTTCCTGGTCCAGACCGCGGTCGCGGCCGGGCTGGGCGTCACCGTGCTGCTCGGGGTCGCGCTCCTGCACTGGCGGCACCCGGTCAGCGAGGTCGTGCTTCTCGGGACGCTCGTCCTGGGGCTGACCGCGCTGATCATCTCGGCCGAGGTGAGCCAGTCCCGGCCGCTCAACCCGGTCGAGGTGGCCGCCCTCGCCCTCACCGTGCCGATCGTCGGTCTGCTCGGACGCCTGGCCGTGAAGTTGCACGGCGCACCTGGTTCGGTGGCACTCGGGGCGCTCTCCGGGCTCTCGTTCGGTGCGGTGGCGATCGCGTCGCGTCCGCTGGCCGGCGCGCACTCGCTGGGCGCGTTCGTCACCGACCCGCTGCTCTACATCCTGCTCGCGCACACGGTCGTCGGGCAGTTGCTGCTCGGGCTGGCGATGCAGCGCGGCTCCACGACCGCGGCCGTCGCGTCGATGGACGCGGCCGCGGCGATCCCGCCCGCGCTGGTCGGCCTGCTGCTGCTGGGCGACCGGATCGCGCCCGGGCGCGGGTGGCTGGCCGCGGTCGGCTTCGTGCTCGCACTCGGCTCGGTGCTGCTGCTCAGCCGCTACGCGGAACCGCAGCACCACGTCCGCGAGAAGTACGAGGGCCGGGAACGGCGCCGGTGCGCTCCGGAGGCGCCCCGCTCGCTAGACCCCGGTGACGCCCACCCGTTAAGCGCCACCCGAAACGTCCCCAAGAACCAGCACGTGCGCACCGGCCGAGCTTCAGCTCGGTAGTTCGTACCGGAGCTGATGCCGGTCGCTGGGCAGGACGGTCCGGGTCAGACGCACCGGACGCTCCTCGCTCCAACCGGTCCGGTGGTGCTCGATCACCGGGATCCCGACGCCGATCTCCAGCATCCGTGACTCGTCCGGATCGGGCATCCGGCTGACGATCTCGTCGGTGTACCGGACCTGGCGGTGCCCGAGCGCGGCCAGCAACGGCACGACGCTCGGCACGATCTCGGCCGGCTGCTCGATCGGCGTGCCCGCCACCAGGCCCCGCGGGTAGAACGACTCCGACAGGTGCGACGGCACCCCGTCGAGGTAGCGGACCCGGCGGCGAGCCACGACCTGCTCGGTCGGCGCGATCTCCAGCCGGTTCGCGATCTCCGGGCCAGCCGCGTAGATCGCCACCCGGATCGTCTGGCTGGGCGTGCGGCCGATGCGGAACGCCTGGTCGGAGAAGCTGTCCGGCCCACGCAGCCGGGTGGCGCCCAGGTCGTTCTCGACCCGGTGGGCCAGCACGAACTGCTCGCGGCGCCGGACGGTACGCCCGGCCCGGGCCCGGCCGGCCGAGATCAGGCCCTCGTTGGCCAGCGCGAGCAGCGCCATCCGGACCGTGTTCCGGGAGCAGTCGTACTCCGCGGCCAGGTCCTTCTCGGTCGGCACCTGGTCGCCCGGCGCGAGTTCCCGCCGGTGGATCTGGGTCCGCAGGTCGTTGGCGATCGCCTGGTACCGCGGCGACTGGTCATCGTGCGCGGCTGCCATTCCCGGCCTCCACCCCTATTGTGGGTACACTAACCCTCAATAGTAGGGCCGGTGCGGTCCCATTCGGGGGTCCTCATCTGGAGTTCGAGGTCCCGGTTGCGAACCTCGTCCCCGCAGTGACGGCAGACGTACAGCCCATCGAGGTCTTCTCCGCAGCTGTGCGCGACGGCCGACGGCGGCTCGCCCTCCAGCCAGCGGTCGCCCCAGCTCCGGAGCGCGTGCATCACGGTCGACAGATCACGGCCGGCCGGAGTCAGGTGGTACTCGTACCGCGGCGGACGCTCCGAGTACGGCCGGCGCTCGACCACACCCACCCCTTCGAGGGACCGCAGCCGGGCCGCCAGCCGGTCGCGGGGCGCGCCGGTGTTGCGGGCGATCTCGTCGAACCGGTGGTTCCCCCAGAAGATCTCGCGGACGGCCAGCAGCGCCCACTTCTCGCCCACCAGCGAGAGCGCGGCGGCCATCGAGCACGGTCTACCGGGCAGCGTCGTGGCGTCGAACTCCAATACGTCGTCACTCACGTTCACGAGGTTGCCATGTCAAACCGACATTGCCCACTACCTATGGCAGGCTGGGTGCGCCCGTCCCTCCTCCGCCCGGGAGCCTTCGTGACCGATTCGTACGCCACTCTGGCGCGCCATGCCTGGCAGGCGCTCGAGCCCGTGCACATCCTGAGCTACTTCACTCCGGAGACCCGGGAAGAGACCGACGCGCTGGGCCTCAAGGGCTACTGGATGGGGTATTTCGGCTGCCGCGCGGCTCCCCTGGGCAAGGTCTCGGCCGCCACCGTCACGGCCACGTTCCACAACTTCAACCCGGTGATGGTGCAGCGTGCGGTGCCCGACGTCTGGACCTACGCGTCGCCCGAGCAGCTGATCGAGGCCCGGCTGACCGCGATCGACCGGTCGCTCCGGCGGATCGCCGGCGAGTGGCTGACCGACGAGGCCGTCGTCCGCCGGGCCGCCGACCTGGCCCTCGAGGCCGCGTCCGCGGTCGACGGCCGGGAGGTCTCCGGTCGTCCGCTGGCCGCCGCGAACGCGGCGCTCCCGGCACCGGACCTGCCGCACCTGGCCCTCTGGCACGCGCTGACCGTGCTCCGCGAGCACCGTGGCGACGGTCACGTCGCGCTGCTGGTGGCCGGCGAGATCGGTCCGGTCGAAGCGCACATCCTGTCGATCGCGTCCGGCCGGTCCTCGGCCGAGCTGCTGCGCTCCGCGCGCAAGTGGTCCGACGACGACTGGGACGCCGGGGTCGAGAACCTCGTCGCCCAGGGTTGGCTCCGCGACGACTGGACGCTCACCCCGGACGGCGAAGTGGCCCGCGAAACGCTCGAGGACGACACGGATCGGCTGGCCGCGGGCCCGTACCGCGCGATCGGCACGGACAAGACCGTCGAGCTGACCGAGTTGCTCACGCCGCTGGCAAGGACAATCGTGGCGGCGGGGGTACTCCCGTTCCCCAATCCGGTCGGGGTCCCCGCCCCCGAGTGACACAGGAGGCACGCATGGGATTCCTCGACAAGGCCAAGGACTTCATCGACAAGAACGACGAGAAGATCGACCAGGGGCTCGACAAGGCCGGCGACTTCATCGACGAGAAGACCGGCCACAAGCACAGCGCCAACATCGACAAGGCCGTGGACGCCGCCCAGAAGTACACCGGCGACGGCGATACGACGAGAAAGTGACCTATTGCGGCGGGCCCGTTTCCGGGCCCGCCGCGCTCGTTTCCTGCGGGAAATAGCCAGGAAACCGTTGCTCGTTAGCGTCGGGCCGTTCCAACGAGCGGCAGGAGTCGCCAGTGAGCAAATCCTTCGACCGGCGTGCGTTCCTCGGGCGCAGCGCTCGAGCCGCCGCGGGCATCGCGGTCCTCGGCGCGGGCGCGAGCGTGCTCGCCGCCTGCGGTGGCGACGACGACGATTCCTCCGGTTCCGGCAGCGATCTCGGGACGCTGAACTACCAGCTGTCCTGGATCAAGAACGTCGAGTTCGCCGGGCAGTACATCGCCGACACCAACGGGTACTACAAAGCCGCGGGCTTCAGCGCGGTGAACCTGATGGCCGGCGGCCCGAACATCAGCCAGGACTCGGTCGTCGCGGCCGGCAAGGCGCTGGTCGGCATCTCCGGGCCCGACATCACGTCGGCGGCCATCCTCAAGGGAGCGCCGCTGGTCATCCTGGGTGCGCAGTACCAGAAGAACCCGTTCGCGATCATGAGCCTGGCCGAGAAGCCGATCAACACCCCGCAGGACCTGATCGGCAAGAAGATCGGCGTCCAGGCCACGAACGAGCCGGTGTGGAACGCGTTCCTCAAGGCGAACAAGATCGACCCGGGCAAGATCACGAAGGTCCCGGCCCAGTTCGACCCGACGCCGATCATCAACAAAGAGGTCGACGGCTGGTTCTCGTTCTTCACCAACGAGCCGAACCTGCTCAAGACCAAGGGCATCGACACCGCGGTGATGCTGCTCAACGACCACGGCTACCCGCTGGTCTCGGAGATCTACGTCGTCCGCCGCGACTCGCTGACCAAGAAGCGCGACGCGCTGAAGGCCATGCTCATCGGTGACATCAAGGGCTGGACCGAGTCGGTCAAGGACCCCTCGCTCGGGGCCAAGCTGGCCGCCACGAAGTACGGCAAGGACCTGGGCCTGGACGAGAAGGAGCAGGGCCTGGAGTCGGCCGCCCAGAACACGGTCGTGTCCACCGCCGACACGAAGGCCAACGGCCTGTTCACGATCACCGACGAACTCCTCGACGAGACGATCGCGACGCTGAAGCTCGGCGGCATCGACATCGCCAAGGACAAGCTCTTCGACCTGTCGGTGCTCAAGGAGGTCTACGAGGAGAACCCCGACCTCAAGAAAGCGGTCTGAGGAGTGACGGCCGGAATCCGGCTTTCCCGGCTGACCAAGGAGTTCCGGATCCGGCGGTCGACGGTGACGGCGCTGGACCGGGTGGATCTGGAGACGTCGAGTGGCGCCTTCGTGGCGCTGCTCGGCCCGTCCGGCTGCGGGAAGTCGACGATCCTGCGGATCCTCGCCGACCTCGAACAGCCGACGTCCGGCGAGGCGCTGGTGCACGGCGAGGCGCCGTCGGCCACGCGCCGCAACCACCACCTGGGCATCGCGTTCCAGGACGCGGCGCTGCTGCCCTGGCGTTCGGTGACCGCCAACATCCGGCTGCCGCTGGAGGTGAGCGGGGTCTCGGTGCCCGCGTCCGCGGTCACCGACCTGATCAAGCTGGTCGGGCTGGAGGGCTTCGAGTCCGCCCGGCCGGCCCAGCTCTCCGGCGGCATGCGTCAGCGGGTGGCGATCGCCCGCGCGCTGGTCGTCGAACCGCAGATCCTGCTGCTCGACGAGCCGTTCGGCGCGCTCGACGAGATGACCAGGCAGCGGCTGAACCTGGAGCTGCAACGGATCTGGACCGAGCGGGCCACGACGACGCTGCTCGTCACCCACTCGATCGCCGAGGCGGTGTTCCTGGCCGACACGGTCGCGGTGATGAGCCCGCGGCCGGGCCGGATCGTGGCGCAGGTCGACATCGACCTGCCCCGGCCCCGGACGCCAGAGATGATGCGCACCCCGGAATTCCACGCGCTGGAGGATCAGCTGTCGGCTCTGTTGTTCGGCCGGGACGCCGAATGACCCGGTCGCGCTGGATCCCCGGCGCGGTCGGCGTCGTCGTGCTGCTGATCCTGTGGGAGATCCTCGGCCGCACCGTTTTCGCGGACGCCAAGAGCGTCCCGCCGCCGACGGCGATCCTCGGTCAGTACGGCCGCGACGGCTGGGAGTTCTACTGGAACAACGCCCGGACGACGCTGCGCGAAGCGGCCTGGGGCTGGCTCTGGGGCAACGGCATCGCGATCGTGCTGGCGGTGGCGTTCGTCCAGGTGCCGCTGGTCGAGCGGGCGCTGCTGCAGCTGGCGCTGGCCAGCTACTGCCTGCCGATCGTCGCGATCGGGACCGTGCTCGTGGTGCTGTTCTCCGGCGACAAGCCGAAGATCATCATCGCCGCGCTGTCGGTGCTGTTCACGACGCTGATCAGCATGGTCGTCGGGCTGCGCAGCGCGGACCGGACGAGCCTGGACCTGATCCGCGCCTACGGCGGCGGGTCCTGGACGCAGTTGTGGCGGGTCCGGCTGCGGGCGTCGCTGCCGAGCTTGTTCGCGGGCCTGCGGATCGCCGCGCCGGCCGCGATGCTCGGCGCGATCATCGGCGAGTACCTGGGCGCGGAGAACGGACTAGGGGTGGCGATGATCAACGCCCAGCAGGCGTTTCTGGTCGAACGGACGTGGGGCATCGCGCTGGTGGCCACCGCGCTGTCCGGCGCCGCGTACGGGCTGACCGCGCTGGCCGGCCGGCTCCTCACGCCGTGGGCGGCCCGCTCGTGAAGCGGCTGGCGATATCGGCCGGCGGGGCCGTGCTGTCGGTCCTGGTGATCTGTCTGGTCTGGCAGGGGCTGATCAGCGGCTTCGGGCTCGATCCGTTCATCACCCGCGGCCCGCTGGACGTGTGGCGCTACCTCACGTCGGGCGATTCGGCCGAGCGGCACCTGCTGCTCGACGCGAGCGTCGTCACCGGGCGGGACGCGGTGATCGGCATGGTCTCCGGGACCGTCGCCGGGCTGGTCGCGTCGATCGTGTTCGTGCTCTACCGGGGCGTCGAGCAGGCGGTGATGCCGATCGCGATGGCCCTGCGGGCGGTTCCGCTGGTCGCGATGACGCCGCTGATCGCGCTCGTGTTCGGCCGGGGCCTGCTGTCGGTCACCGTGATCGCCGGGATCGTGACGTTCTTCCCGGTGCTGGTCAACGTCGTGTTGGCCCTGCGTGCGGTGCCGGCGTCGTCGTTCGACCTGATGCGGGCCTACGGCGCTTCGACGTCGGCCACGCTGTGGAAGGTGCAGTTCCCGTCGGCGCTGCCGTCGCTGTTCGCCGCGCTGCGGATCGCCGCGCCGCTGGCGCTCGTCGGCGCGCTGCTGGCCGAGTGGCTGACGACCGGGCAGGGCCTCGGGTACCTGATGCTGCAGTCGGTCACCACGTTCGAGCTCGACCGGATGTGGGCCGCGGTGACGATCGTGACCGTCGCGTCGATCGTGCTCTACGGCGCGATCAGCGCGGCCGAACAATTGGCGCTGGCCCGTTATGCGCCGGACCGGGATCGTACGCTCTGAGCGCCCGCGAATCGAGGGCTTCTGCGTGTTCACAGGCCCTCGTGGCTTGTGTACCGGCGCGGAATGGCGAAAACTCGGTCAGGTGATCGAGGAGACGATCGAGCTCCGGCTCGACGAGTCCGGCCTGGCAGTCGACCTTCCTGCTCCGGCGCACCCGAATGACCGCGTCGAGGGGGTGCCTTACCGTCCGGTCCAGTTTCGCGACGACGATCTACCCGCCGCTCTGGAACGTGCGGCCGCCTGGCTCCGGGAAACCGAGACTTGGCTCGCGGAGCCGGTGGACGTCATCGCCATCCACCTGGACTACGACGATGACGACGGCGCCCCCTATTACGAGGTCAAGCTTCTTTGTAACGAGGAAGACCTGGCCGGGGCCCCGTTGGCGGCGCGCAGACGCGAGGGAGATCCTTCTGACCGGTGACGAGCTAGACGCCTGAACGCGTGCTACGGTTACCGCCGTTGCAGTCTTTGGTTCGCATGAAAAGAGCGCCTGGGTTGTAATCCAGGCGCTCTTGTTTGTTCTGGCCCCTTTGGAGCTGGGCGAGCACGACCGCGACACGGGGCCCACGAAGTGTGGGCTCGACAAGGCCCGCCAGAGGGAGAACGTGCATGGCAACCGGCACCGTCAAGTGGTTCAACGCCGAAAAGGGTTACGGCTTCATCGCGCCGGACGGTGGAGGCCCCGATGTCTTCGCCCACTACTCAGCGATTCAGACCCAGGGTTACAAGGAGCTGTCCGACGGGCAGCAGGTCGAGTTCGACGTGACGCAGGGCCAGAAGGGCCCGCAGGCGGCGAACATTCGCCCGGTCTGAAACGACCACATCCGCTGACTAGGGCGGAGGCCAGCACCGTCGGTGCCGGCCTCCGCTTTTTGATTTATCGGGCCTTTTTCCGCCGCCAGCCCAGGAACGCGGCGGCGGCGAAGGCGGCGGTGAACAGGAACGCCTCCAGGTACGCGAACGATTCGAGGCCGTCGCTCCAGCCGCTCACCTGGTACCGGTGCACGGTGACCGCGGCGACCACGAACTGGATCGCACCGAGATAGGCCGTCACCGCGACGCCCAGCCCGCCCCACGTCCGCGAAAGCAGAAAGACCGGGACGACGAGCAGGAGGCCGGCCGACCACCAGCGGTCGTCGACGAACTCGGTGCGGTAGTCGATGTCGGTGATCGCGACCGCGCCGTCGGCGGCGGCCAGCGCCACCCAGGCGAGGCCGGCCCCGGCCAGCAGGGTCAGGAGCAGCCCGAGGGCGACGCGCGGGAACGGCGCGGGAGCGTGGGTCGTCGTCATGCCTCACAGAGTGCCGACCGGATCCGCTCCGGGCCTGAGCACTTGTACCCGGCCGCCGGTGAGCAGAAAGCGAAAGGGCCCGAACCGAAGTCCGGGCCCTTTCCGTGGTAGCGGGGGCAGGATTTGAACCTGCGACCTCTGGGTTATGAGCCCAGCGAGCTACCGAGCTGCTCCACCCCGCGCCGTGTTGTTGCGGTGTTTCCTTGTTGCTCCATAACCATAGCGCGGTCATCACCAGAACTGCAAAACGGCCCCCCGTGACGCCCGCCACCGCACATTCGCGGGAGTTTGTCCCCGCGTGTCCCGGGCACACCCCGCCCATGAGCACAGAGTTCAGCAAGGGCGACAAGGTCAGCTGGAAGAGCCACGGCGGCGAAGCGGTCGGCACCGTCCAGAAGAAGCTCACCAGCGACACCGAAGAGGCCGGCCGCACGGTCCGGGCGAGCTCCGACGACCCGCAATACGTCGTCAAGAGCGAGAAGAGCGGCGGGACGGCCGTGCACAAGCCGTCGGCCCTGCACGAGGAATGACCACGCACGAACGCCCGGAGGGCGTGGACGACGAGACCGTCGCCGCGACCGGGAAGCTGAGCGAGGCGCTGGAGACGATCGAGCGGGCCCGCGGGCACCTGTACGCGCTGCACCAGCTGACCGGCCACGCCGACCTGATGCTCGACGAGGCCGCGGACCTGCTCCGCAAAGCGGGCCACGACACGCTGGCCGACCGCGTCGAGACCGAGCTGATCGGCCGGAACGTGCTGGAGGGGCGCTGGACGTTCCAGATCGTCGAGGAGTTCGACGACGGCTACTACGCGGCCTTCCGCGGGCTGGAGAAGGACGCTCGCGACGAGTTGCTGGGTGGGCGTCGGCACGTCTTCGAGTCGGAGATGAAGGAACGGCGGCGGACCCACGGCCGCCGCCATCACGAAGCTCGCCCCTGACACGAAGGGCCCCGCCTCCCGGCGGGGCCCTTCGTCGTCATCCGCCTGGTGACGGACTGGCGCTCGATCTCGCCCTGGCCGCCTGCCAGGCGTTCACGGCGTTCTGGAGATCCTGCGACGCCTTACCGATCGCCGCCAGGTCACCGCTGCGCTGAGCGGTCTTGAGGTCGGCCGCCGCCTTGTCGACCGCGGCCGCGGCCTGGTCGACGTTGCTGCCGGCCGGTGGCGCGTTCGGCGTCGCGCTCGTCGACGGTCGTGGACTGGCCGACGTCGACGGGCTGGGTGTTGCTCCCGGCGAGGGTGTCGCCCCGGTCGACGGCGTGGTGCTCGGTCTGTCGCCGGGTTGCTGGCCCTCGGGAGCATCCTGGGAGGCTCCGGCCCCGAACAGGTTGTCGAGCGCCCCGCCGAGCGTCGATTGGTACGCGACCTTCTCGCCGTACAGCATCAGCACGTTCTGGAACAGCGGGATCGAATCCTGCCCGCTGGCTCTCTGATAGATCGGTTCGACGTACAACAATCCGCCGGCCACCGGCAACGTCAGCAGGTTGCCGTAGACCACCTGGGAGTCACCCAGGTCGAGCACGTTCAGATTGTCGCGGACCGTGTCCTCGCTGCGCATCTTGTTCTGCGCCTGCGTCGGCCCGGCGATCTGCGAATCACCCGGTAGCTCCAGCATCTGGATCACCGGTTTGTAGTTGTCGTCGTAATGGGCGCTGATCAACGCGGTCAGGTTGTTCCGTTGATTGGCGACCATCGGGGTCGTGATCTGGAACGTGGCCTTGTCTTGCTGCGGCCATTGGGCGACGACGTAGAACGGTGGTTGTTTGCCACCGCGGCCCGGCGTCGGATCGTCGGGCACCTGCCAGAAGTCCTGCCCGGTGAAGAAGTCGCCGGCCGCGCTGACGTGGTACTTCGCCAGCAGCGAGCGCTGGACCTTGAACTGGTCCTCCGGATACCGGAAGTGCGACGCGAGGTCGGCCGGAATGTCTTTCTTCGGCTTGATGATCCCGTCGAAGGCCTTGTTCCAGGCCTTCAGCACCGGGTCGGTGTCGTCGAACTGGTAGAGCGTGACCGTGCCGTCGTACGCGTCGACGGTGGCCTTCACCGAGTTCCGAATGTAGTTGATCTGGTCGTTCGGCTGCGCGGCCGTCCCGGCTCCGGTCCGCGAGTCGACGGCGGTCGCGCCGAGCGTCTCGCGCTGGGAGTACGGGTAGTAGTTGCTGGTCGTGTAGCCGTCGATGATCCACTGGATCCGGCCGTTGACCACCGCGGGGTACGGGTCGGCGTCCAGCGTGAGGAAGGGGGCGACCTTCTCGACCCGCTCGCGCGGGTTCCGGACGTACATGACCTTGGAGTTCTCGTTGAGCCGGCTGGAGAGCAGGAAGTTCCGCTCGCGAAAGTACAGCGCGAACAGCGCCCGCCGGGTCAGCGAGTCGACCGCGACGCCGCCCTTGCCGTCGTAGGTGAAGCTGACCTGTTCGCTCTGGTCGCCGCCCTGGCTGGTGGGCCGGTCGAACTCGCGGTCGCTGCCCCCGGGCGCCTTGCCGACGACCGCGTAGTCGCTGGCCAGCTCGCCGTAGTAGATGCGGGGCTGCTTCACCGGGTTGTCGGCGTTGAACGCCGCCTCGAGCTTGGCCGCCTGCTGCTCGGACTCCTCGCTGTCGCTCGCCGGGGCCGCGTCACCCAGCTGGCCCGACACGAAGTACGGCTGACCGCCCTCGGTCACCTGGTTGGCCGGCGCGGCCACCAGGCCGTAGCCGTGGGTGTAGGCGGTGTGCAGGTTGATCCAGTTCTTCTGGCCCTCGTCCAGGCGGCTGGTGTCCATCTCGCGCACCGCGACGATGTAGTCCTGCAGCTGGTTGTCGACCGTGTACTGGTCGATGTCGAGGCTGGAGTTGAACCGGTAGAACGTCCGGACCTGCTGGAGCTGGGTGAACGTGTCGGAGAGGACGTTCGGGTCGAGCAGGCGGGCGTTGCGGACCGTGCCGGCCTCCTCGGAGACCTGGGACGCGGTCGCGCTGGTGCTCGGCGTGTACTGCTGACGCTGGACGTCGGCGATGTCGTACGCGTCGCGGGTCGCGGTGATGCTGCGCTCGATGTAGTCGGCCTCGCGGTCGGCCGCGTTCGGCTTGATCGTGAACTGCTCGGCCAGCGCGGGCACCGCACCACCGATGACGATGGCCGAGATGCCGAGCAGGATCAGCGCCATCGCCGGTGGCAACACCCGGCGGAAGCCGAGGTTCGCGAAGAACACCAGCGCGCACAACGCGGCGATCCACAACAGGATGTTCTTGGCCGGTAGCAGGAACTCGATGTCGGCCGCCGACGCGCCGTGGGTCTTCGTCGCGTCGTTGTAGCCGAACAGCATCCCGAAGCGGTCGAAGTAGTACGCGACCGCCTTGAGCGCGACGAACAGGCCGAGCAGCACCGACAGGTGGCCGATGACCGCGGTGCCCAGGCGCCCGCCCGAGCCGGCCTGCAGCCGGATGCCACCGAACAGGTAGTGGACGACGAGCGCGCCGATCACCGACAGCACGATCGCGGTGAACGAGACGCTCAGGATGTAGCGCCAGAACGGGTACTCGAAGACGTAGAACGAGATGTCCCGGCCGTACTGGGCGTCGGTCTGGCCGAACGGCGTCGAGTTGACGAACAGCAGCCAGGTCTTCCACTGCCCCTGCGCCGACAACCCGGTGATCACGCCCACGACCGCGCCGGCCGCGACCGTCAGCAGGCCGAAGCGGGGTGCGATCGCCATCCGGTACCGCTCGAGATTCTGCTGCTCGAGCGACATCGGCGCGAAGATCGGCCGCAGCCGGTAGGCCACGTAGAGGTTGATCGCGACTATCGCCCCGGTGACCACGCCGAAGAGGACGAACAGCAGCAGACGCGTCTGCAGCTGAGTCGACAGGACCCGGGTGAGGCCGACCTCGTCGTACCAGAGCCAGTCCGCGTACAGACTGCTCCCGGCCGTGAGCACGAACAGCAGCACGACGGCCGAAACGAGAAGGATGACGACACGCCGGGCGCGTCGGCTCACCGACGGCAGCGGCGAACGCATGACCACGGGCATCTCCCGGTGTGGATCTGGGGTGGCGTGGGCCAAACCTACCCTGCGTGGACCAGCGGACCGGCCGCGGACACCGCTGCTCTCAGCTCCGTGCCAGCATGGGGCCATGACCGACGTCCACTCCGGCGTGAACGGGGTTCCGCTCCCCGATCCCCTGCACGCCGTCGTCCTCGAACTCGAACGGCACGCGGCGGCCGGTGGCTGGGATCAGCCACCGACGCTCTATGCCCTGGTCGACACCGCGGAGCTGCTCGCCGCCGAGCCCGGCCTGGCCGATCAGGTGGGCATCTCCGCCACCGAGATCGAGCCGGGTTCGATCACCCCGGTGGAACAGGAGTCGCTCGGCGACGCCCCGCTCGACGAGACGCTGGCCCGGATCGCCTGGCCCGAGTCCGTGCTCGGTTGCGCGCTGGTGCAGGAGGTGCTGGTGCTCCCCCCGGACGCCGAGGACGAGCGTCCGGACGACGCCGACCCGGTCGACTGGGCCGCGGCCCACGCCGACCGCCGTGAGGTCCGGATGGTGGCCGGCGTCCTGCGTGACGGCACGAGCGCGTGCGCGCTCCGAATGCGACCTGCGGACGCCGACGAGCAGACCGAGGTCGTCTACGGCGCGGATCTGGCGCCGAACCTCGTGGTGGCGTTGCGGGCGACGCTGGATTAGCAGCCCTGAGGGTGCTTCCCGGCGCGGACCTGGGTGAGCGCGCCCAGCGCGCCGTCCAGGCTCTGCACCCGGACCAGCTCGAGGCCCTGGGGGGCCGAACCCTTGGCCTCGAGGCAGTTGTCGGCCGGCACCAGGAACACGGTGGCGCCGGCCCGGCGGGCGGCGAACATCTTCTGTGAGATGCCGCCGATCGCGCCGACGTTGCCCTCGTCGTCGATCTCACCCGTGCCCGCGATGAAGATGCCGCCGGTGAGGTCCTCGGGCTCGATCTTGTCGATCACCGCCAGCGCGAACATCAGGCCGGCCGACGGGCCGCCGATCTTGTCCAGGTCGAACGACACCTGGAACGGGTGCGGCTGCTCGTCCTTCGTCTCGATCTTGAGCAGCGGACGCCCGTCCTGGCCGCCCGGGGCGAGCGTGACGGTCGCGGTGCCCTTGGTGGTGCCGCGCTGGTAGCCGATCTTGACGTCCTGACCGGCCTTCTTGGTGCCGAGCAGCTCGCGCAGCTTCTGGCCGCTGGTGACCGCCGCGCCGTCGACCGACGTCAGAATGTCCTGGGCGGCGAGCTTGCCGGTCGACGGGGAGTCGGGCTGGACGGTGCTGACCGTCACCTTCACCGGGTAGCCGAGCTCGCGCAGCGCGGAGGTCTCGGCCGAGGTCTGGGACTGCTTGAACGCCTGCGCGTTCTCCTGGTTGACCTTCTCCCGGCTCTCCCCCGGCGGGTAGACGACGTCCCTGGGCACCACGGCGACGCTGCCGTCGAACCAGCCGACCAGCGCGTTCCCGAGGTTGAGGTCGGGGCTGACCGAGACCGTGGTCAGGTTCAGGTGGCCCTTGGACGTGCTGGTCTTCGTGCCGGTGATCGTGATGATCTCTTTGCCATCGCGCTCACCGAGCGTGTTGACCGTCGGGCCGGGGCCGAGGGCGACGTACGGCACGGGGAGCAGCGCCATTCCCAGCGAGAGGATCAGCGCGAGAATGGCGCCCACGAACACCGTCAAGCCGCGCCGCAACATCATGGGCGTCAGAGTATCCGCGTTCTCTATCGGCGGTTCTTGCGGTTGCGTCTGGCCCGACGGACGAGCGCCGCGGTGCCGACCAGGGCGACCGAGACGCCGGCGGCCGCCCCGCCGGCCACCGCCGCGCCCTTGACCGTGATCCGCAGCGGGCGTCCCTGAGCCCAGCTGTTCAACGCCTCCTCGTTCGTGTACGCGGGTTCCCAGCCCGCCGCGCGCAGCCGCTCGGCGTCGACCGCCCAGGGGTGCATGAGGTAGTCGAGCTGACTGGCCGGGTCGCCGCTGACGCCCTGGGCGTGCAACCGGGTGGCGGTGCCGACGGCAGCGTCGGCCGGGAGCTCCACCCGGCGACGGCCGAGGATCCGCTCGACCTCGGTCTGCTCGAGCCACCCCTCCGAGCCGACGTTGAGCGGACCGGTGAGCCGGGCCAGCACGGTCGTGAGCACGGCGCCGGCGAGGTCTTCGGAGTGGCAGAACTGCCAGATCGGCTTGGTGCCCTTGACGACCAGCAGGCGGGGCCCGTCGAGCGCGCCGCCGGCCGGGTGGTCGATGCCCCGCCCGACGACGGTCGCCGGCCGCAGGAGCGCGGTTTCCACCTGTGGATACATACGCCCTGCGCGAACAGCGAACTCCTCGACCGCGAGGAGATCGTCGAGCGCGCTGCCGTCGGGGTGGGCGCGCTTCTCGTGGTCGTCAGGGATCGGGACCGGGTTGTCGGCCCGCGCGCCGTAGACCTTCGCACTCGACAGGAGCACGACGTGCCGGACACCCGTCGCGGCCGCTGCGGTCAGCGCCACCGAGGCCCCGGTGACCGTGCGTCGGCGCTGCTCAGCGCGGTCGAGGGCCGGGTCGTCGGCGTTGGCGACGTGCACCAGCGTGTCGACCCGGTGCAGCGCGGACGACAGCCCGGGGTCGGTCGGGTCGGCCTTGCGCCAGCGGACGGTGGGCACGCCGGGCTTCTTCGTGTCGAGCGCGATCACCTGCCGGATGCCGTCGGCACCGGCCAACCGTCGGCACACGGCCTGGCCGATCGGGGACGCGGCGCCGGTCACCGCGACCGTCAGGCCCGCTGACGGGGCCGCGGCGGCCCGTGCCGCCCGGAGGGGGCGGGTCATGACGGGCCTACCAGAGCTACGGTTGACAGCATGGTGAGCCAGTCATGACCGACATCCCGTTCGGCTTCGCGCTTCCGGGGGGCCAACCCAACCCCAATGACCCGCAGTGGGCAGCGATGATGGCTCAACTGCAGCAGATCCTCTCGTCGTCTCAGTCTGACGGAACGGTCAACTGGGACCTCGCCAAACAGGTCGCCACCGGGCTGGCGCGGGAGAGCGACCGTTCGCTCACCGCCGCCGAGCGCACCGAAGCGGTGGACGCGCTCCGGCTCGCCGATGTCTGGCTCGACCTGGTCACCAGTCTGCCTTCTGGCGTCTCCCATGCGGTGGGGTGGAGCCAGCTCGAGTGGATCGACGCGACGATCCCGACCTGGAAGCGGCTCTGTGACCCGCTGGCCGAACGGGTCGTCGGCGCGATGAGCAAGATGCTGCCGGCCGAGGCGGCCGCGCAGCTCGGTCCGATGACCGGGATGCTGGCCGGCATCGGCGGCATGATGTTCGGCGGTCAGGTCGGGCAGGGTATCGGCCAGCTCTCCGGCGAGGTGCTCACGTCGTCCGACATCGGGCTGCCGCTGGGGCCGGCCGGCACCGCGGCCCTGTTGCCGGCGAACCTGGCGGCGTTCAGCGAAGGACTGGGGCAGCCGGCCGACCAGGTGCGGCTCTACGTCGCGCTGCGCGAGGCGGCGCACGCTCGGTTGTTCGGGCACGTGACCTGGATCCGGGCGCACGTCCTGGATGCGGTCGACGCCTACGCGCGGGGCATCACGGTCGACCCGGAGACGATCGAGCGGGCGGTTCGGGAGATCGACCCGCAGGATCCGGAGTCGATGCAGCAGGCGCTGACCGGCGGGATGTTCACGCCCGAGGACACGCCCGCGCAGCAGGCCGCGCTGGCTCGCCTGGAGACCGCGCTGGCGCTGATCGAGGGCTGGGTCTCGCACGTGGTCGATCGCGTCGCCGCCGAGCGCCTCCCGGGCGCGGCCGCGCTCACCGAGACGTTCCGCCGCCGCCGCGCCGAGGGTGGCCCGGCCGAGCAGACGTTCGCGACGCTGGTGGGCCTGGAGTTGCGTCCGCGGAGGCTGCGGGATGCCGCGACGCTGTGGAGCGCGCTGCTGGAGCATCGGGGTGCGGAGGGGCGCGACGCGGTGTGGGCGCACCCTGACCTGGTGCCGACGTCGTCGGATCTGGATGACCCGGAGGCGTTCGCCCGCCAGGACGATGGCCCGGATTTCGATATCAGCGAGTTGGAGTAGGGGTTCGGGTTTCTTGGGCAGCGGGGGGAGCGGGCGCGGTAGCGGAGCGGGTTTTGCCGCGAAGTGGGGTGACCTTCGGCCGCCGGGTGCCCCGGCCGGGCGGTGTAGTCGCCTAAGAGGCCTGGATGCGTCCGGGTGGCGGTGGGCCCAGGGAAGTGGTTCGGGGGAGTTTCGGCGTACGAAAGTGGCTCCGCGGATAGAGAAGGGGCCGCGCGGCCGAGAGGTGGTTCGGGCGTAGGCCGGGTTGCCCGCGGCTGGGTTGCCCGCGACCGGGTTGCCCGCGGCCGGGCGGCCCGCGACCGACCGACCCGTCACCGGGCGACCCGCGATGAGGCGGCCCACGGCCGGGCGATCCGCGACCGCGCGATCCGCGACCGCGCGATCCGCGACCAGGCGGCTTGAGGCTGGGCGGCCCGTGACCAGACGGCACGTGGCCGGGCGGCTCATGACGCAGCAACGTGCGGCCGGCGGGCTGTGGCCGGGGGCTGAGCCGGGTGGCCGTGTGCTGGGTGGCGGCGCGGTCGCTTGTTCGAGTGGGCCGCGGCTGGCTGGGCGCGTTGGCGCAAATCGGTGCGTTTGGGCGGCTCAGGGCCCGCGGCGATGCGCCCTATTGATCCGGACACGCCCAGCGCTCAAGGGCCGGGCGAAACGACTCGCTGGAGTCCGGCAGCGTCGGAGGTGGCCGCGGAGCGACGTGGTGGCCGCGGAGCGACATGGTGGCCGCGGAGCGACATGGTGGCCGCGGAGCGACATGGTGGCCGCGGAGCGACATGGTGGCCGCGGAGCGACATGGTGGCCGCGGAGCGACATGGTGGCCGCGGAGCGAGGTGGTGGTCGGCGTACCCGCGGGGCGGCTCACCGCCGCGGTGGTGGTGCGCTCGCCGGATACGACGCGGACGCACCCACGGTGGCCGGTGAGACCGAAGCCGGGCACGACCGCCAGCGGCGGCAAGACCTAAGCCAGGCAAAACCTCGCCCACCCAACCCCCTGCGGGCCCTGACTCGCCGTCCCCGGCCTGCCGAACCGGCCCGCGCCCGCCAGCCACCCGCCCGACCCGGCCCCGCGCCCGGCCCACCCCGGCCCGCCCGGTCCTGCGCCCGGCCCGCCCGGTCCTGCGCCCGCCCGGTCCTGCGCCCGCCCGGCCGGGCCGGAACCCGCCGGGCCGAACACGCCGCTCGGCTACGCGCCCAGGGCCGGATCGGCCTCGTCTGAGAGGTCTAGGGACGCTGCGGCAGCTACGCCCTCCAGGTAGCCCCGTGCCCGCTGGGCCCGTGGGTACCTCTCCACCAGCTCCCAGAAATCAGCGCCGTGGCCCGGGATCCGCAAGTGCACCAGCTCGTGGACCAGGACGTAGTCGATCACCCAATCGGGCATCCCTCGCAGACGGGACGAGAGGCGGATCGTGCCCTCGGCCGGGGTGCAGGAGCCCCAGCGGCCGCGTTGGTTGCTGACCCACCGGACGCTCACCGGACGGACCTCGTCGTCCAGGTACAGGTGCGCCAGGCGGAGCGCTCGGGCCTCTAGTTCGGCGTCTCCGCGCGGGCGGCGGGAACGGCGGTCTCGGGCGTCCAGGCGCGCGAGCATCTTCTTGACCCACTCGCGCTCTTCGACGGCGCTGAAGCGGGCCGGGATCAGCACGACAACCGTGTCACCGTCTCGATACGCGGCGACGGTGCGGCGCCGACGCGCGCTGCGCCGGACCTGCACGGTGAGCGGGTGACCGGGGTCCATAGAGGCACGCTAGCCCCCGACATGGCGGTCCGTCTGCCGTGTCGTGAATCCTGTGGACAAGCCTCCTCCACAGGGTGGATGTCCTCCGCGACGCCCCTCACAGGAGGCCCGTTACACACCCTTGGATCGCTCCCGGCGTTGACGTCCGGGCCGGTCCCGAATAGCGTAAGGGCCCCTGTGGCGACCGTCCGCCCCGGCACGTGGGGAAGGTGACGGGACGGGCGCCGTCCAGGGGCCCTTCTGCGCCCACGCGCGGCCACCGCCGCGCAGCCCGCGGCCACCGCCACCCAGCCCGCGGCCACCCCCACACCGCGACTACCGCCGTGCGGCGCGTGGCATCGCCGCGCAGCACGGCCAGCGTCGCCCGCCCGCGGCCACGCCGCTCGAGCGACCGCCTCGGCGCCCTCTTCGGCGCTCGCCGAGCGCCGGACCCGCCCGGACGCGCCAACCCGCCTCACAGCGCATTTCAAGGGTCGACACGGTGAATTATCCCGGCGAGCCCCTTAACAGTTATGCCCGTTTTGCCGGATAAGGTCGGGCGATCCGACGGAGCTGTCACCGTCGGCCGACCCTGTCCAGCCGAGGAGGCACTGTGGCCGACACTTACAACGGCTACTGCGTGAAGTGCAAAGAGAAGCGTGACTTCGAAGGTGAGGTCACCACGAGTGAATCCGGGCGCCGGATGGCGAAGGGATCCTGCCCGGTATGCGGTACCAAGATGAACCGCATCCTCGGCAAGGCCTGAGTCTCCCGCGCCTCGCGTCGATGGCGGCCCGCTCCTTCGAGCGGGCCGCCGCCAGCTCCCCCGAACGACCGCGCCGCCGGCCCGCTCCCTCAAGCGAGCCCGCCGCCAGCCCGCTCCCCCGAACGAGGCCGCCGCCAGCCGGTCCCCGAACGACCGCGCCGCCAGCCTGCGCTCCCGAACGAGCGCCGCAACCGGCCTCCGAACGAGCCCGCCACAACCCCCGCCCCCTGTGGACGACCAACACGCGCACCCGCCCGATCGCGGCACCCTCTTCGGCATGCGCCCTCTCCTCGTCCCCGCGCTCTCCCGGCTCTGGCGGGACGCCACCACCCTCCAGCTCGGCGTCGATCCCGAGCGCGCCGTCGTGCTCACCGCCGTCGACCCGCCGCTGGCCACGTTCCTCACCTCCCTCGACGGCCGGAGAACGCTCGACGCCGTCCTCGCCGCCGCTCCACCCGGCATCCAGGCCGCCGAGCTGATCGGCCGCCTGCTGGCCCGCGGCGCGATCGTCGACGCCGCCACGCTGACCCCCAGCGCCGACACCGCCATAGCGGCCCACCTCGCCTCGGCGCTGCTCACCCACGGTCCCGAGGCCGCCGACCGGGTCACCGCCCGCCGCCGGGCCCACGTCCTGGTCCGCTGCAAAGGACGCGTCGGGCCGCTGGTCGCCGCACTGCTCGCCGCGGGCGGCGTCGGCCGGGTGACGGTCACCGGATCCGGCGTCGTCGCCCCGGACGACGTCACGGTCGGCGGCCTGGGGCCGGACGACGTCGGCCGGCCGTACGTCCTCGCCACGATCGACGCGATCAGAAAGGCCGCACCGACCGTCGACACCAGCGCCAACAGCACGCCGGACTTCGTCGTGCTCGCCGCCGGCCCCCTGCCGCTCCCGGCCGACCAGGTGCGCTGGACGTCGAGCGGCGTGCCGCACCTGCCGGTCCTCCTCCGGGACGGCGTGGCGATCGTCGGGCCGCTGGTCGTCCCGGGCCGCACGGCCTGCCTGAGCTGTGTCGAGGCTCACCGGCGCGACCGCGACCCGGCCTGGCCGGTACTCGCCGCTCAATTGGCGACCGAGCGGAAGCCCGAGCTCGCCGACGCGTCGGTCGTCAGCATCGGGGCCGCACTCGCCGCGGCCGAGACCACCGGTCACCTGGAAGGAGTGCCCACCGCCGCGCTCGGCGTCTCGCTCGAGGCGGGGCCGCCGGGCGTCCCGCTGAGGCAGCGTCCGTGGCCTCCGCACCCGCGCTGCGGATGTCTCCCCGGCAGTTCTGCCGCGGGCGCGCGACAATAGAGAGGTGACCGACATCCCCCGGCGTGCGCTCACCCGCACGGCCAAGCTTGCGGCGCTGCCGTTGGGAATGGCGGGCCGCGCCACCCTCGGACTCGGAAAGCGTCTCGGTGGCGCGCCGGCCGAAGCTGTCGCCCGCGAGGTGCAGCAGCGCACGGCCGAGCAGCTCTTCACCGTTCTCGGGCAGCTCAAGGGCGGCGCGATGAAGTTCGGCCAGGCGCTGAGCATCTTCGAAGCCGCGTTCCCGGAAGAACTCGCCAAGCCCTACCGGGCGGCGCTCACCAAGCTCCAGGAGGCGGCTCCGCCGCTCCCGGTGGCTCAGGTCCACGGCGTCCTCGCCGAGGAACTGGGGCCGGACTGGCGGACGAAATTCCGCGAGTTCGACGACGCCCCGGCGGCCGCGGCGAGCATCGGCCAGGTGCACCGCGCGGTCTGGTCCTCGGGCCGGCCGGTCGCGGTCAAGATCCAGTACCCCGGCGCCGGGCCCGCGCTGATGGCCGACCTCAACCAGCTCGCCCGGATGGCCCGGCTGTTCAACGTCGTGCAACCCGGGCTCGACATCAAGCCGCTGGTCGCCGAGCTCAAGGCCCGGGTGGCCGAGGAGCTCGACTACAAGCTCGAAGCCAAGGCCACCCGGGTCTTCGCGAAGGAGTTCCGCGACGATCCCGACATCGCGGTCCCCCGCGTGCTGGCCGGCACCGAGCGCGTCCTGGTGACCGACTGGATCGAGGGCACCCCGCTCTCCGAGATCATCGCGAGCGGCTCCCCCGAGCAGCGGAACCTGGCCGGCGAGCGGATGGCGCTGCTCCACTTCTCGGCCCCGGCCCGCACGAAGATGCTGCACGCCGACCCCCACCCGGGGAACTTCCGGCTGCTGCCGGACGGCCGCCTCGGCGTCCTCGACTTCGGCGCCGTCGCCCGCCTCCCGCAGGGTCTGCCCGAGCCCGTCGGGCGGCTCGCCCGCCAGGCGATCGCCGGCGACGCGAAGGCCGTGCTCGCCGGCCTCCGCGACGAGGGCTTCGTCAAGGCCGACGCCGAGATCGACGCCGACGACCTGCTGGCCTACGTGCGCCCCATGCTCGATCCGCTCGCGGTCGAGGAGTTCCAGTTCTCCCGGGCCTGGCTGCGCAAGGAGGCCACCCGGCTCGGCGACCCGCGCAGCCCGGCCTACCAGCTCGGGCGCCAGCTCAACCTGCCGCCGTCGTACCTGCTGATCCACCGGGTGACGCTCGGTTCGATCGGCGTGCTCTGCCAGCTCGAAGCCAAGGCGCACTACCGCGCGGTCGTCGAACAATGGCAACCCGGCTTCGTCGAAAAACACGTCGAAGAAAACGTCGAAGAATAGAAAATGCCCCGGCCGAAGCCGGGGCACCCAACCCCGGCCGAAGCCGGGGCATCAGCCCCCGGCACGGCCGGGGCCGTCGATCAAACGCGGTCTCGAAGACGGGCAGCAGCAGCGGCCACTACGCGGGCCGGCCGACGCGCACCCTGGCGGGCGCGACGCGGCGCGGCCTGTTGCATTCGGGATCGGGCCAGGGCTTCGTTCAGCAGTAACATTTCCGTGCTCCAGGTCTGTTCGCGGTTCAACTGAGTGCTCATTTCGAGGTGTCGGGCGGACATCAGGCGGCAACCGTGTTCTTGCGCGGACGGCCACGGGGCCGCTTGCGCGCGATGACAGTTCCGCGCTCGAAGATTTCTCCGCCCCAGACACCCCAGGGCTCGCGCCGCTCGATCGCGCCCTGCAGGCACGCCTCACGGAGCGGGCACTCCTGGCAGTGGGCCTTGGCCAGCTCCAGGTCAGCGGGGGTCTCCGCGAACCAGAGCTCGGGGTCTTCCCGCCGGCAGGGCAGCGCCTCGTCCGGGTCGATCACCCCGAAGTCGATCGGGGCTAGATCGATTGCCGTCATGACCGGATCTCCTCTTCCGTCGTGCGGTGGCATTCGTTGCGGGTGAGAGGGCAAACAAAAAGGCCGTGGATCCCGGTTCGGGATCCACGGCCTCGAGGTGAGCCGCCGGCCTTTTAGGCCGGTTTACCTCGAGGCGGAGATCCCGCTCGACCGTCGACGCGCAGTGCATCGACGCTCAGCTGGGCCTGAACCGGGGTACCGAAGGTGATGCCATTGCCGACGTAGCCGGCCTTGGCCGCCTGAAGGACGGACTTGTCCTTCGAGACCTGGGACACGTGAACTTCTGCGCAGTACGCATGCGCCGTGAGGGCAACCCGCTCGCGCGCGGTCAACGGCACGGCTTTGCCCGACCAGATCGAGGGCATGGCGGTAGCCGTCGGCGTCGACATCAGGTTCTTGATCACTGCGGCCACTCCCCTCGATCAACTGGTAGACAGAGTTCTCTCGGACTAGGCGCCGGTCTCCCGGCGCACAGGCAGGTTAAGCCCGCGCCGGGTCCCGGGCCAACCTATTTTCCGGTCACTTCTCGGCAGATGTCTGCCACCCGACACTTCGCCCGGCGCGCCCGGCCCGACACGCCGTCAAAACCGGCCTAAATCAATCGGTCGAAGAAATCAATTCGGCCGGATCGGCGCCCCCGACGATGGCCAGCAGCGCGGCTCCGTAGAGCGTCAATTTGCGTGGCCCGACCCCGGGGATCTCGGCCAGCTGGACCTCGCTGCTCGGCTGCGCCTCGGCGACCGCGGTGAGCGTCGCGTCGGTGAAGATGACGTACGGGGGCAGCTTCTGCTCCTTGGCCAGCACACCGCGCCAGGTCTTCAGACGGTCGAACAGCTCCTCGTCGTAGTCGGCCGGGCAGTTGCCGCAGCGGCGCAGCTTGCGGTGCGTCGGGTCGAACAGCGCGACGCCGCAGACCCGGCACGTCGGCAGCGACCGGTTCCCCGAGCGCGCGGCCGGCCGCGGCGACGTCGGGGCGGCGGACGTCCCCGGCACCCCGACCGGCAGCGCACCGGCGGGCAGGAACCGGCACGGCCGACGGCCCCCGCGCCCGCCCGGCGACCGGGCCGCCGCCCACGACAGCCACAGGTGCTCCCGGGCCCGGGTGACCCCGACGTAGAGCAGCCGCCGTTCCTCCTCGAGCTGGTGCGGCGTCTTGGCGTACGAGATCGGCAGCGTGCCCTCGGCCAGCCCGACCAGGAACACCGCGTCCCACTCCAGGCCCTTGGCCGCGTGCAGCGACGCCAGCGTCACGCCGTCCACGGTCGGGACGTGCTGGGCCGCGGCCCGCGCCGCCAGCTCGTCGACGAACGCCGGGAGACCGTCCACCGCCGACGAGGACCCCACCGTCTCCGTCGCCAGCCGGTGCAGCGCGGCCAGCGCCTCCCACCGCTCCCGGGCCGCCCCACCGGCGGGCGGGGCGTCGGGACGCCAATCGAGCCCGGACAGCGCGCCGATCACGGCGTCCACCGCAGTGTCGTCCGGCGAAGCCGCGCGGGCCGCACCACGCAGCAGCATCATCGCTTCGCGGACCTCGGGCCGCTCGAAGAAGCGTTCGCCGCCACGCACGACGTAGGGGACGCCGGCGTCGGAGAGAGCCGACTCGTACGTCTCCGACTGGGCGTTCGTGCGGAACAGCACCGCGATCTCGGCCGCGGGCACACCGGACCGGATCAGCTCGCGGCACCGCGCGGCGACCGCGGACGCCTCGGCCGGCTCGTCCGGGTGGTGCGAGACGCGCGGCTTCGGCCCCCCGCGACGCTGCCCGACCAGCCGCAACCGCACCGACGCCTCGACGCCGCTGCCGGCCGCGATGACGTCGTTGGCCAGCCCGACGACCTGCGGAGTCGACCGGTAGTCGCGCTCCAGCCGGACCACCACCGCGCCCTGGTGCCGCCGCGGGAACTCGATCAGGTACGACGCCGAGGCCCCGGTGAACGAGTAGATCGTCTGGCTGGCGTCGCCGACCACCGTGAGGTCGTCGCGCCCACCGCACCAGGCCTCGAGCAGCCGCTGCTGGAGCGGGTTGACGTCCTGGTACTCGTCGACGACGAAGTGCCGGTACTGGGCCCGGATCTGGTCGCCGACGTCGCGGTGGTCTTCGATCGCCCAGATCGTGGCCCGCAGCAGGTCTTCGAAATCGATGACGCCGGCCCGGCGCTTGAGCCGCTCGTAGCCGGCGTACACCTCGGCGACCTGGTCCGGCGGGAGCGGCGTATCGCGGGAGGCGGCCGCGACGACGTACCCGTCGGGCTCCACCATCGCCGCCTTCGCCCACTCGATCTCGCCGGTGAGGTCGCGGACCCCGGTGCGATCGAGCTTCAGCCGGAGCGCGGCCGCGGCCTGGCCGACCACCCGGGCCTTGGACTCGATCAGCTCGGGCATCGCCCGGCCGTCGAACACCCGGGGCGCGAAGTACCGCAGCTGCCGGAGCGCGGCCGCGTGGAACGTCCGGGCCTGGACGCCGGTGACGCCCAGCTCGCGCAGCCGCCCACGCATCTCGCCGGCGGCCCGCGCGGTGAAAGTGACGGCGAGAACGTGATTAGGGGCCGTTGCCTGGGTTAGCACTCCGTGGGCGATCCGATGGGTGATCGCCCGGGTCTTACCCGTCCCGGCGCCGGCCAGGATGCACACCGGACCCCGGGGGGCCAACACCGCCGCGCGCTGTTCATCGTCGAGCTCAGCCAGAACATCGGTATCAACAGACGCGGTCACATGTTCGATACTGCCAAACCTCGCGCAAACCTGGCGCCGAGGGAAGCCTCCGTCCCCAGGCCGCGTTATGACTGCGGTGTTTTCCACAGAGAGGACGTTCGAATGAGCGCGCCGGCCACAACGCTGACGATGTACTCCACGACCTGGTGCGGCTACTGCCGACGGCTGAAGAGCCAGTTCGCGCGCGAGGGCATCGAGTACACCGAGGTCGACATCGAGCAGGACCCGACGGCGGCCGAATTCGTGATGAGCGTCAACGGCGGGAACCAGACCGTGCCGACCGTGCAGTTCCCGGACGGCTCAGCGCTGACGAACCCGTCCATCGCCGACGTCCGCGCCAAGCTCGGCCGGTAAGGCGTCCTCGGCGGGCGCGGGCGCGGGTGGGAGTGCCCACCCCATCGCCCCGCTCGCCGACATCGGCCCCGGCACCGGCCCGGACTCCCCGGCGGAGCGGACCCCGCGGGTCGTCACGACCAGGTACAGCACCGCCAGCAACGTCCCGGCGGCCATCACCGCCAGCAGGATCCGGTAGTCGATCACCGCGACCAGCAGCGCGCCCAGCGCCACCGACACGGTCTGCGGCACCCCGATCACCAGGTAGGCGGCCGTCGTCACCCGGCCGATCAACGCCCCCGAGGTGCTGCGCTGCAGGCTGGTGACGAACCCCACCAGCACCAGCGGCAGCCCGAACCCGGCCAGCACGACGCCGCCGACGACCGCCGGTAACCAGCTCACGATCATCGTCAGCGTGCCGGCCGAGAACGTACCCAGGCCGACGATCACCGTCCGCACCTCGCCCGCCACCCGGATCAGCCAGGTGGCGGCGAAGCCGCCGAGCACGGCCCCGATCCCCTGCACCGCGACGACGACCCCGACGAACTCCGGGGGCCGGCCCAGCCAGTCGACGATCGCGAAGACGACCGACTCGGCGATGCCGATCACCAGCAGCGCGAGCGCCAGCGCCACGGTCACGTGCAGCAGCGGACGGGCCCGCCAGAGGAACCGCAGCCCGGCCGCGAGCTCGGCCCGGATCGAGTCCCGGGTCGGGACCGGCTCCTCCCGGACCCGCAGCGCCCCGAGTGCCACCGCCGCCCCGACGAACGTCAACGCGTCCAGCAGCGCGACCCCGCTCCCGCCGATCACCGCGTAGAGCGCCGCCCCGGTGAGCGGCGCGATCAGCCGGAGTGCCTCCTTCACGGTCTGCAGCACCGCGTTCGCCTCGCCCAGCGAACTGTCCGGCAGCATGGTCTTGAGCAGCGCGTTCAATGCGGCCATGTGCAGGACGAGCAGGGTCCCGTAGACCGTCGCGACCCCGTAGATGATCCAGATGTGCGCCGACGACCGCACGAACAGCAGCGGCACCACCGACGCGGCCGAGCAGAGGTTCGTGACGACCAGGAACGAGCGTCGCCGGACCCGGTCGACCAGCCAGCCGCCCAGCGGCCCGATCAACGACGGCGCGGCGACGAACACCAGCGTGAGCCCGGCCTTACCGCTGCTGCCGGTCAGCGACTTCACCCAGATCGCCAGCACGAGAAGCATCGCCGAGTCGCCGAACATCGACAGCGCCTGCCCGGCGAACAACAGCCGGAAGTCCCGTCGGTGTAACAGCCTGGCGAGCGCCATTGTCACCCCCGGTCGTGGCGGCAACCCGGTCAGCCACGACCGCCCACTTACCGGAACATAGCCGTCAGAAAGGTCAGCTTCAAACGGCGCGGAGTACGTTCGTACGGGTGAGCCACCCGGTCCCGGTGTCCCCGGAAGCGCTGTCCGAACTGCTCAGCGAGCTGATCGTGGGACGAAACGAGACCCGGCTCCGGGTCGCGATCGACGGCGCCGACGCGGCCGACCCGGGCCGTCTGGCCGACAGCCTGGTGGTGCCGCTGCGGGCGGCCGGCTTCGCCGTCGCCCGCGTCCACGCGAACGACTTCCTCCGGGGTGCGTCGGTGCGCTTCGAGTACGGCAAGACCGACCCGGACTCGTTCTACGACCTCTGGCTCGACGCCAACGGGCTCACCCGGGAGGTCCTGACCCCGTGGGGCGTGGGCGGCCGGTACCTGCCCGCGCTCTGGGACGCCGTCACCGACCGGGCGGTACGCGCGGCCTACGAACCGGTGCCGGCCCGCGGGGTGCTGCTCGTCGACGGGCCGCTGCTCCTCGGCCGCGGCCTGCCGTTCGATCTCGCGGTCCACGTCCGGCTGTCCGGCGGCGCGCTCCGCCGCCGGACCTCTCCGGACGAGGCCTGGACCCTGCCTGCCTTCGAACGCTACGAGGACGAAGTCGACCCGACCGCGCTCGCCGACGTCGTCATCCGTGCTGACGACGCCAGGCATCCAGCCGTACTGGTGCGGGGCGGCTGAGCGCCAGACGCAGCTCGCGCCGCCGGTACAGCGAACCGGCCAGGATGCCCGCCATCGCGACGGTGGCGGCGGCCGCCCAGACGACCGCGAGCCGGGTCGCGGTTCCCTGCCGGCGCACGACGCCCTGGTCGGGGTCGCCCAGCGGTGCCGCCGTCGACTTCGTCGACGCGCTGGGCCAGGTCACGACCATCGTCCCGACGTTGCGAGCGACGTCGGTCGCCACCGCGGGCAGCATCCCGTCGGTGTGGATCATCGGTAACTGGACGCTCCGCACGTCGGCCAGAGCGCTGCCGGCCGTGCCGCCCACGAAGACGGCGGCGAGCAGCGCGCCGGCCGCGATCCGTCGCGTGACCCGGTTCGACGAGGGGGTACGCGCGGCCGCGACCGGAATCGGCCGGGGCCGCGGCGGGACGACCTGCGCCGGCATACGCCGACTCGAAACACTGGACATGACCGACCTCCGCTAGCCCTGGATGAACTGGGCCGCCCCGGTAAGAGAGGGGTTCACCGGGGCGGCCTCACTTGCACAGAGCCGCGGCCGCCGCCGGTGATACGAAGAGGTCAGAACGGATTTTCGATGCGCTCGTCGCGCCAGGCCGTGAGCAGTTCGTGAGCGATCGAGAGCGGCGGCGGGACGATCGGCGCCTCCCCCGGCCCGTGTCCGCGCAGCTGCCCGCGGGTGAACCAGCGGGCGTCGGCGAGCTCGACCTCCTCGACCGTGACCGGCTGGTCGGACTCGGCCAGCGCGTAGAAGCCGAGCATCAGCGACGCGGGCAGCGGCCAGGCCTGGCTGGCCAGGTAGCGGACCTCGCGGATCCGGACGCCGGTCTCCTCGGCGACCTCGCGGAACACGGCCGCCTCGGCGGCTTCGCCCGGCTCGACGAACCCGGCGACGCAGGAGTAGCGGCCCTCCGGCCAGGTCAGGCCCCGGGTGAGCAGGCAGCGGCCCTCGTCACCGGCCACGCCGTCGTGCACGAGCACGATGATCGCCGGGTTGGTGCGCGGGTAGACGACCTCCGAGCCGTCGACCGCCTCGGCCTCCCAGCCGCCGTTCCGCCAGCCCAGCCGGGTGCCGGTGCGCGGCCCGAAGCGGTAGTCGCGGTGCCAGTTGGCCAGCCCGATCGCCTCGGTGAGCAGCGACGACTCGAACGGGACGAGCTCGGCGCCGACCTCACGCAGCGATACCGACCGCCACCCGTCGGCCGGCTTCTCGGGGAGCTCGGCCAGGACGGCGAAGTACGGGATCCCGTCCTCCTCGGCCAGGAACAGCCGCTCGGCGTCGGGGGCCACCACCTCGGCGGCCGTGAACCAGACCAGCCGGGGCGCTTCGGTAGGGCCCTCGGCAGCGACCCGGCCGCGCTCGTCGAGCAGCACGATCCGGGCCCGCTCCCAGGCCTCCTCGAGCCAGGGGCCGTCCAGGCGGTGGTAGGCGGCCCGCTCGGGCATGGCCCGGCCGAGCGCCAGCCGCTGCCACACCGGCGCCACGGGATCAACCGCCGCCGACTCGCTGTCTGCGCTCGTTGACCACGACGCGGTGCGCTCGTGGTCGATCGGCACGCCCTCGGAACCCTCGGTTCCCTCGGGACTCGTCACGACCGGTCGACCGCACCCAGAGCGCCGAGTGGGCCGGCCACCACGCCGGCGTCGCCCAGCACGACCGTCACCCCGCCGGACGGAGCCAGATACGCGGACGCCGCCGCGGCGACCTCCTCCAGCGTCACCTTGGCCAGCCGGATCGGATGCTCGGCCAGCCAGTTCAGGTCGAGCCCGGTGCCGGCCAGCGCGATCAGCATCCCGGCCAGCCCGGCCTGCGACGACACGGACAGCGCGAGCGTCCCGATCGCGTACTGGCGGGCCTGCTCGAGCTCCTCGGCGGTCGGCGGCAGCGTGGCGATGCGGCCCAGCTCGTACTCGATCTCGAGCAGCGCGGGCGCGGTCACCTCGGTGGCGACGTCGGCCCCGACCAGCGTCATCGAGCCGGCCGCCGAGTGGTCGACGCTCGAGTGCGGCGAGTACGTGTAGCCCTTGTCCTCGCGGATGTTCTCGACCAGCCGGGACGAGAAATAGCCGCCGAAGATCAGGTTGGCCAGCTGGAACGCCGCGTACTCGGGGTTCGCGCGGGGCAGCGCGGGCAGCGCCACCCGCAGCGACGACTGCACCGAGCCCGGACGGTCGACGAGCAGCAGCGGCCCGGTCGTCAGCGCCGGGGCCGGTGGCGTGCGGTGCGCGGAGCCGGTCGGCGCCCAGTCGCCCAGCGTCCGCTCGACGAGGTCGAGCGTCGCCGCCGGGTCGATGCTGCCGACGAGCACCAGCACGCTCCCGGCCGGCAGCACGCGCTCGGCGTGCAGGGCCTGCAGCGACGGCGACTCGATGGCCCGCACCTGGTCGGGCTCGGGCGTCTCGATCGCGTACGGGTGGCTGCCGTAGACGCGACGCAGCAGCGCCCGGCGGACCGCCTGGGCGGGCTGCGAGAACGCGATCTGGATCCGGTCGGCGAGCCGGTCGCGCTCGGTGCGGACCTCCCGCTCCGGGTAGGTCGCGGTCGTCAGCACCTCGTTCAGCATCTCGAGCAGGCGCCCGAGCCCGTCGGCGAGCGTGTTGCCGGACACCACCAGGCGGTCGGGGTCGACGCCGACCGACAGGCCACCGCCGATCGTCTGCAGCTCCGCGGCCAGTTGCACGTTCGTGTGGGCCGACGTACCCGACAGCAGCGTGTTGGCGAGCACGGCGGCGACGGAGACGTCGTCGTCAGCGCCCGCGAACGGCACGCGCAGCCGCAGTTCGACCAGCGGAACCGTGCCCCGGCGGACCGCGACGACCTTCAGGCCGCTGGACAGCGTCCGCTCGGCGACCTCCGGCTCCGGCAGCGCCCGCGGCTCCTCGAGATCGGGGACCGGCCGGTTGACAGCGGCGTGCGACGGGCTCACTGGGCGCCTCCGGGAACGAGCTCGAGCAGGGCACGGCGGGCCGGGCGCAGCGTCTGGGCCGCGGCCACGACCTGCTCGGCGGTGACCTCGGCCAGTAGGTGCGGCAGGTCGTTGATCAGCTCCGCCCGGCCGCGCTGCTGCTCGAGCACGGCCGTGGTGAGAGTGCGGCCGAGGACGGCGTCCACCTCACGCAGGAGGTGAGCGGCCAGACGGGCCTGCACCCGGGAGAGCTCACCCGGCTGAAGGCCGGAGTTGGCCAGCCGGTCGAGTTCCTCGTCGACCGCGGTGATGACGGTCTCGGACTTCACCGCGGGCGGGAAGTGCGCCTGGAGCAGGAACGCGGTGGGGTCGCGGACGTCGAACGGGTCACCCATGAAGCCGAGGTACCCGGAGACGGAGGTCGCGATCGCGTCTTTCAGGACCAGCCGCTCCACCAGCCGGGACGCATCACCGTCGGTGAGTACTTCGGCCAGCACGACGTACGCCAGGTACGCGTTCAGGTCGTTGACCGGGTCGGGCACCCGCCAGGCCATCGCGACCGCGGGCAGCGGGGCCATCGCGTCGTGGTGTTCGGCCCGACGCTCGGACGTCAGATCGGGCTCGGCGAACGACGGCCGCACCGGCACCGGCCGGGCCTCGACGTCTCCGAAGTGCACTTCGATCAGCTCGGTGGCCCGGGCCACGTCCAGATCGCCGCCGACCGCCAGCACGGCATTTCCCGGCGCGTAATACGTCGAAAAGAAGCTTTCAGCGTCCTCGACGGTCGCGGACTCCAGGTCCTCGAACGAGCCGTAGCCGTCGTGGGCGTTGGCGAACGTGTCGAACATGACCGGCGGCAGGAGCAGCCAGGGGAACCCGCCGTAGGGCCGGTTCTTGACGTTGACCCTGATCTCTTCCTTCACCACCGCGATCTGGTTGGCGAGGTTCTCCTCGGTGAGCTCGGGCCGGCGCATCCGGTCGGCCTCGAGGAAGAGCGCCCGCTCCAGCGCGTTGCTGGGCAGCGTCTCGTAGTAGTCGGTGTAATCGAGGTGCGTGCTCCCGTTGAACACGCCACCGGACGCCTGCACGTACCGGAAGTGCGCGAGTTTCTCCAGGTTCTCCGAGCCCTGGAACATCAGGTGCTCGAACAGGTGCGCGAACCCGGTACGGCCCTGGGGCTCCGAGCGGATGCCGACGTCGTAGACGACGCCGACCGCGATGACCGGGGCGGAGCGGTCCGGCGTGAGGACGACCCGGAGGCCGTTGGGCAACGTGAACCGCTCGACCGGGAAGCCGGTGGCGGGAATCGTGACCGGCGCGCCGGCAGAGGTAGGTGCGGACACGTCACCGACCCTAGCCGCCTGTCGCGCCCGGCGTCGGCGACGGCCAGTGTGGTATCCGGGCCGTTACCCGGATCGATGCAGTTCCCCCACCTCGGCAATCACGGCACACGTGCGTACGTCCCCCCGTACCGTGTGCGACATCACACTCCAAGGGGGCGCGAGCATGACCGTCACCGTTGACACCGGACATCGTTCGATCGGCCAACTTTTCGTCGCACAAGTGGCGAAGAACCCGACCGGGCGGGCGTTCTCGGGGCCGGCGCCGATCACCACCACGACCGCCGACGGGGCCATCGGAACCACGAGCCTCACCTGGCAGGAGACCGCCGACCAGGTGTTCGCGCTCGCCGCCGGCCTGGTCGAGCTGGGGGTCAACCCGGGCGACCGGGTCGGCATCGCCTCCGGCACCCGGGTCGAGTGGATCCTCGCCGACCTGGCGGTGATGTGCGCGGGCGGCGCGACGACGACGATCTACCCCACCACCGAGGCCGGCGACGCGGCGTTCATCCTGGCCGACTCGGGCAGCGTCGTCCTGTTCGCCGAGGACGCGGCCCAGCTGGCGAAGTTCCAGGAGCGCATCGACGATCTGCCGGACCTCCGGGCGATCGTCACGTTCGAGCCGGTGGAAGACGAGTCGGACGGCGTGCTCAGCCTGGCCGACCTGCTCGACCGGGGCAGCGAGCGGCTGATCGCCGAGCCCACGCTGGTCGAGGAGCGCATCGCCGGCATCGGCCCGGAGGACCTGGCCACGCTGATCTACACGTCCGGCACCACCGGCCGGCCCAAGGGCGTCCGCCTGGTGCACGCGAACTGGATCTGGGAGTCCGAGGCCCAGGCCAGCCTCGGCATCATCGAGCAGCACGACCTGCAGTACCTGTGGCTGCCGATGGCCCACTCGTTCGGCAAGGTGCTGCTCTGTGCACAGCTCACGCTCGGCTTCGAGAGCTACGTCGACGGCCGGGTCGACAAGATCGTCGAGAGCCTGCCGCACGTCAAGCCCACGGTCATGGCCGGCGTGCCCCGCATCTACGAGAAGGTCTACAACCGCGTCCGCGGCATGGCCCAAGACAAGGGCGGCGCGACCTGGAAGATCTTCAACTGGGCGCTCGGCGTCGGCAAGCAGGTCGTAGCGCTGCGCGAGCAGGGCAAGCAGCCGTCGGGATTCCTGGCGCTGAAGTACGCGATCGCCACCAAGCTGGTCTTCAGCAAGCTGCAGGAGCGCTTCGGCGGCAGGATGCGCGGGATGATCTCGGGCGCGGCGCCGCTCTCCCGCGAGGTCAACGAGTTCTTCCACGCGGCCGGCATCCCGATCTACGAGGGCTACGGACTCACCGAGACCGCGGCCGGCGCGTTCGTCAATCTGCCGGAGCGCTTCCGCCTCGGCACCGTCGGCCTGCCCCTGGGCGACCTCGACGTCAAGATCGCCGAGGACGGCGAGATCCTCCTCCGCGGCGGCAACGTCATGCGCGGCTACCACCACCTCCCGGAGGAGACCGAGGAGGTCCTCGACGACGACGGCTGGTTCCACACCGGCGACATCGGCGAGCTCGAGGACGGCTTCCTGCGCATCACCGACCGCAAGAAGGACCTGGTCAAGACGTCGGGCGGGAAGTATGTGGCCCCGTCGTACATCGAGGGCCTGTTCAAGACGATCGTCCCGCAGGTGAGCCAGGTACTCGTCCACACCCGGAACTACTGCACGATGCTCATCACGCTGGACGAGGACGAGATGCGCACCTGGGCCCAGGGCGCAGGCCTGGAGTCGCTCAGCGGCGCTGAGCTCGCCGGTCACCCGCAGGTGCGGGCTCACGTTCAGGCCGGGGTCGATCAGCTCAACGGACAGATCAACCGGTGGGAGTCGATCAAGGGGTTCGTGATCCTGCCGCAGGACCTGTCGGTCGACAACGGTGAGATCACCCCGTCGTTGAAGGTCCGCCGCAAGTTCGTCGAGGAGAAGTACTCGTCGGATTTGGACTCTCTGTATTAGATCTACGCCTGCCTGGCGCGCGCCAGCCGCTCCCGCGACCGGCGCGCGCGGGGTCGAGCGCCGGCCGTTCCGCCGGCCCGTGCGTGGTTTCCCGCCCACCCTCAGTTGCTGGGGGTGTGCATGGCCAGGGGTTTGCCCCGCCCCCGCAGCTCCCCGCCGCGGGCGCCCGGCGTAGAGGCCTTCTCATCGATCGCCGATGCGCGTTCCCCTGAGCGCGTCGCGGCCTGAGGCGCAGCCCGAGCCGAGAAGCGGCCGCAGGTCCGAGGCCAGCCCGAGCCGAGGCGCAGCCCGAGCCGAGGCGCAGCTGGAGGTCCGAGGCCAGCCCGAGCCGAGGAGCAGCCCGAGCCGAGGAGCAGCCCAAGCCGAGGCGCAGCTGGAGGTCCGAGGCCCCAACGAGGCGCGTCCTCGGCGGTCGGCGCTCCAGCCGCCAGCAGGCGCCGGAAAGCACGATCAGCACCAACGGGGTCATCGATCTCCGCCTGCGCCCACCCGAGGCCCAGGCGCTCCGCCGTCCCGAACGAGACAAGGCGGTCGCAGACAGACCGAAGCCCGGCCCCGCTCGGCACCCCAGGGCGTGCCCGCAGCTTGGCGACTTTCCGGGGTTCTCACATCCCCTGAGACCCCGAAATCCCGCCAATCCGCGGGTAGAAATCCCGCGACAAAGGTTCCGTCTCGCTGGCAGCTCCGAGAATGCCCGATCGGCGCTGCCGCAGCCCGCGAACCGGCGCGCCCAGCGCTCAGGACGGCCATCGCCGGAGACGGTTAGTCAGGACCGCCCGGCAGGCCGCGAAGTCGCAGCACCCGAAATCGGTGGCCGGTGCCAAACCTCGTCGTTTCCCTTCGGAGCCCGACCACCGGCGATCAAGCGCCCCAGCAACAGAGCGCAGCCCGGGCCAGCAGCGCGCGCCAGGCCGCGCAGGAGCCCAGGCGGGCCCGGGGCCCAGGCACCGGAAGCCGGGCACCGCGCACGTGCACCGCGCATGTGCACCACGCAACGGGCACCGGACGCCGGGCCCCGCGCACTGGATGGCGGGACCGGGCACCGGGCACCGCGCACCGCGCACCGCGTGCAAGATGGCGGGCACCGCGCACCGGGCACCGCGCACCGCGCACCGCGTGCAAGATGGCGGGCACCGCACACCACACACCGCGCGACCGGATGGCGGGCACCGGGTGGCGGTTGGCGAGCACCGGGCACCGGTTGGCGGGCACCGGTTGGCGGGCACCGGTTGGCGGGGGGTCGGGGCGGCGTCTCGCGTCGGAGACGGCCCGACGACGGAAGTACAGCCTGGAACGGCGGCGCACGCCGCGAGCCATCAGGAGATCGGGGACCAGATGGTTGATTCCTAGCGGCGCGGCGACCCGTTCCGGCCTGCGACCCCTTGAAAGGCGCGGACCCTTACCGGACGCGTCCCCACGCCTTGTCGCACTGACCGCAGCGATCGGACACAACGACAAGGCCGACCAACTGCCCCGATTCTCAGCGCGGCCCCGGGTGCGCTAACCGACCGTGAGGTTCTGCGAATTAGTCAACTTTCCTGACTACTTGGTCAGGTAAGTTGACCAATCCGAGAAAGCAGCAGGCGAATCGGCGAGAGCGCGCCAGCCACAGAGGTGCCGTTGCCACAAGCCGGAATCGCAGGACAGCCGCCTGTTCGAGGGTCCCCCGGATCCGGGCGTCCCCCATCTCTCGTAACCCCGGACAGATTGCCGAACACCTAGGCGGTCCCCGGCGCGGCCAATGCCTCCGGAACCACTCATCGAGGAGCCATGGGCTCGGGGCCGGGGGCGGCCTCTCGCCCGGAGGCGACCCCGGCGGCAGAAGCGCAGCTCGGAGCTGCAATACACGCAGCGAACCCGCAGAGGAGACCGGCGCCCGGCATCCGGAGCCATGCGCCAGACGTCAAGTGCCAGGGGCTCGGGGCGGCCTCTCGCGCCAGAGGCGACCCCGGCGCAAGAAGCGCAGGTTGGAGCTGCACCGCACGCGGCGAACCCGCAGAGGAGACCGGCGCCCGGCGACAGGGGCCAGGCGCCAGGGGCCAGGCGCCAGGCGCTCAGGGCTGGAAACGGCCTTTTGCGTCGGAGACGGCCCGTACGGCGGAAGCGCAGATCGGGGCGGCGGCGCACGCAGCAGGCCCGGCGCCGAGCGCCGGTCGCCGAGCGCCGGGCGCAGCGGCCCAGCGCAGGGCCGGGCGCCGCCGCCCAGCGCAGGGCCGGACGTGGGCCGGCGCGCCGGCGCGCCGGCCTCGGCGGGCGCTACGACGCGGCGCGGGTGAGGATCAGGTCGGCTATTCGGTCGGGGGCCTGGTCGGGAAGCCAATGAGACAGCCCCCCAAGCTCCACGAACTCGTAATCACTCTCGACATACGTGCCGCAGTTCTCGGCCCCGGCCCGGCCGAGGGCCTGATCCCGGTCGCTCCAGATGTACGTCGTCGGAACCCGGATCGGCGCGGCCTCGGCGGCGTCCCGGCCGGACATCGCCCGGTACCAGTTGAGCGCCGCGGTCAGCGCACCACGCTTCCGCAGCGGCCGGACGTACGCGTCGACCTCGTCGCGGGACAGGCCGGCACCCCGGAACACGCCCCGCAGCGACCGGGCACCGAACGCCAGCAGAACCCGCTCGGCGATCCACGGCCGCTGGAAGAACAGCATGTACGTCGACTTGCGACGCTGCTCGGCGTCGGTCTTCAGCGCGGCCCGGAAGGCCCGCGGGTGCGGCACCGAGAGCGCGGTCAGCGTCCGGACGCGGTGCGGGTGACGCCCGGCCAGGTGCCAGGCGACGACCGCACCCCAGTCGTGGCCGACGACGTGCGCGGACTCCAGATCGAACGCGTCGAGCAGCGCGATCACGTCGTTCACCAGGTGGTCGGTGCGGTACTGCTCGACGGCCTTCGGGCGGGCGTCGGGCGAGTAGCCGCGCTGGTCGGGCGCGAACGTGCGGTAGCCGGCCTCGTTCAGGCGCGCGGTCACCGCGTCCCACTCGCCGGCGTTCTGGGGGAAACCGTGGAGCAGGACGATCGGCTCGCCGTCGGGCGGGCCGCCGGTCCGGACGTCGAACGTCAGCCCGTCGGACGTGTACCGGGTCATGCCGATTCTCGCGGGAACGCGCAGAACTCGTTGCCCTCCGGGTCCTGGAGGATCCACCAGTAGATGTCGTCGTCCGGGCTGCGCAGGAGCGTCGCCCCGGCGGCGATCAGCGGTTCCGGGTCGGTGCCGGCCAGCGTGACGTCCCAGTGCAGGCGGTTCTTGACCGTCTTGCCCTCCGGGACGGGGTCGAAGACCCAGTCGTCCCAGGGAAAGCCGGACGCGCCCTCGATCCAGGCGTAACCCTTCTCCTTCGCCTCGTGGACCGTGCCTCCGACCTGAGCGGCCCACCAGGACGCCTGCGCGGCCGCGTCGCGGCAGTCGACGATCAGCTCGAACGGCGCGATCCGCGCCGGGGGCGTCTCCCGCGGGGGGAACCCGCAGAAGACGTTGCCGTCGGGGTCGGTGAGGACCCACCAGGGGTCGACGTCCGGCTCGGTGACGATCCGCGCGCCGAGCACGACCAGCGGAGACGGGTCGGGTTCCGGGAGCCGCAGGTCGAGATGCACGCGGGTCTTGCCGACGCGAGGCTCGGACACCGGGTTGACCCAGATCTGCGTGGCGTGCGGCTGGTCGGATCGCGCCTCCACGAGCCAGCCGCTGGGCACCTTCGTGAACGCCGTGCTCAGAACCCGCGCCCAGAACCGGCTGAGCTCCTCGGCGCCGTTCTCGGGCGCGTCCACAACTAGATCGCGAAACTCAGCGTTCGGCATATCAGTCACTGTGCCCCAGCCCGGACATGGTCGCCGAGCTGTTACCAGTGAGGCGTGAGATGTGCATCACACCCTGGGCCCGACTCGCACCGAATGTCACGAACCCAGGACGCCGGAGTGACCGGATCGCGACATTAGTACGTAAGCCCGCTGACAGTTGGCCGACCGCGGAGGCAAGAGACTAGCTCGTGAATGCAACCGCAGACGGTTTCGGAGCGTCTGACGGCGTGAGGGACTTTCACTCCGGGCAGCGCGACGTCCGGAGCCGACCGGGAGGTGTCGAGAATGCGCTTGTACCGGCGAGCCAACGCTGCCGGATGGTCGACGGTGGTGCTCAGCGCCACCGCGGGCCTGGCGGTGGCCGCTCTGGTCGCGCTGACACCCTGGCGGGTGCCCGACCTCCCCGGTGCGCGTGACCGGGTGCAATCCGTGAGGGAGAATCAGACCGTCGAGCGTGGCGAGGAAGTGCGGAGCTTCTTCACCGTGTTCCGGGTCGATCAAGGTGCGGGCTGGTCCGCGCTGCTGCGTTAACCGGCGCTAACCGGCGCTAGCCGGCGCGGAACGCCGCACCCGGGCCGGGACGAACACACGGGAGCGGTGAGTATGACTACCCCCGGAGAGCCGAGCCCGTGGGCTCGCCCTGCCGAAGGCGGTCGGCCGTCCGGCGTGACCTGGGTTTCCCCGACGACGGGGGCGCCGGTGACGCCCTCGTACCGCCCGGCTCCGGCGCCTCCCCCGCCGCCTCCCCCGTCGTCGTCCGGAACGCTGCGGTGGCTCGTCGGCGGCGGTGTCGCTCTCGTGCTCGTGCTGGTCGTGGTGCTCGTGCTCGCGTTGACCGGCGTGTTCCGGGGCGACCGGTCGTCGCTCTTCGGGCCGTTCGCGGGTGGTGACCCGGAGCCGTCGAAGCCGCCTTTGGCCCAGCTCTGCCCGCCGGCCTCCGACGATCCGCCGCCGCCCGGCGGCGAGCAGCCCGCGCCGGTCGAAGGGCCCCGTATCGACGACCGCGACTCCGGCATCTCCTACCTGCGGCTCGGGGACCCGTGGCTGCTGTGGGACCGGGGCGCCTGGTCGCAGGGCACGCTCGGCGTCGACTTCCAGACCGGGTACTACTTCGTCACCGAGACGTACTCCCAGGGCGATTATCTGGCGTCGGTGCTGTCGGGGAAGGTGCCGGCCACGGTCGGCGACAGCCTCACGCTGAACCTGCCCTGCGCCGGTCGTCAGGTCGCCGAGGACGTCCGGCGGGCGTACTACCCGCAGCCGAACGTCAAGGAGCAGACCCGCGACGAGCAGGTCGTAGTAGGCGGACGGCCGGCCTGGGTGTCGACGTTCCACCTCACGTTCAGCGCCAACGGCCTGGAGGCCCGCGGCGAACAGGTGGCGGTCGTGCTGGTGGACGTCGGCCGCCCGGACGCCGCCGTGCTGTACATCTCGATCCCCGACACCCACAAACAGCTGGACCCCGAGATCGACAAGGTGATCGCGTCGATCCAGCACGCCTAGACCCGCGGTAGCGCGGTGATCAGGCCGATCAGGCCGGCCTCGTCGAGCAGGTCGGCCGGGCGATCGGTGCGTACCGCGCGGACGTAGTGGAACGCCGCGCTCACCTCGTCGACGTCGCATCCGGCCAGCGCGGCCCAGGCCAGCCGGTACGCGGCCAGCTGCACCTGGGCGGCGTCCGCCGCGGCCCCGGACGGCGGGCGGCCGGTCTTCCAGTCGACGACCTCCCAGCCGTCGGTGGTCCGGAACACCGCGTCGATCCGGCCCCGGAGCACCACCGAGCCCAGCAGCGTGGCGAACGGCACCTCGACGTGCTGCGGCACGCGGTCGGCCCACTCGCTGCGCAGGAACGCCTCCTGGAGCGCGGGCAACTCGTCGTCCGGGGACTCGCCGGCGTCGGCCGCACCCGGCAGCTCGTCCAGGTCGAGCAGGCGGTCGGCGCCGAACCGGCGCTCGAGCCAGGCGTGGAACGCGGTACCCCGGCGGGCCAGCGGCGCCGGGGGCGACGGCACCGGCCTCCGCAGCACGCGCGCCAACTCGTCCGGATCCCGACGGAGCAGCACCAGCTGCGAGACGGTCAGCTGATCGGGCAGCGTGACCTCGACGAGATCGCCGGGGCGCGCGGCCTCGCGCTCGGCCAGCAGCATCGCGGCCTCCTCGGCCCAGGCCTCCCCGGCCTCCCGCTCGCCCTCGGTCTCGTCCGCGGTCGCGGACGCGACGACGAGCGCGGCGGCCTCCTCGACCTCGTCCCGGCGGGCGCCGAGCGGGTCGAACGGCCACGCCGCGACCCTCCCCGCGGCCAGCAGCGGGTTCTCCAGCCCGGGCGCGGGCTCTTCGAACCACTCGTCGACCACGCCGCCGTCGTCGACGCAGTGTTCGTGCATCTCGAGCAGGAACTGGGACGGGCCCCGCTTCTCGATCCCGGCGTCCCACCAGGCCCCGGAGACCAGCAGCGCGTGCCGGGCCCGGGTCACCGCGACGTACACCAGCCGACGCTCGTCCGCGGTGGCCCTGGCCTTCCAGGCGTCGCCGAACCGGGCCAGCGCGGCCTTGGCCTCGCCCTGATCGGTGACCCCGGTGAGCACCAGCGACGGCAGGTCGGCGGCGTCACCGCGCAGCTCGAACGGCAGAACGCCGAGCCCGCGGCTCCAGGTGTCGGACATCTTCGCCTGACCCGGGAACACCTTCTCCGACAGACCCGGCACGGCCACGACGTCCCACTCCAGGCCCTTGGCGGCGTGCACGGTGAGCACCTGCACGGCCCCGGGCCGGACGTCGACCTGGCCCGGGGCCAGCCCACGTTCGCGCTCGTCGGCGGCGCTCAGGTACGAGAGGAACGCGGACAACGTCGGCTGCTCGGCGGCCTCGGTGAAGTCGGCGGCGACGTCGGCGAACGCGTCGAGGTGAGCGCGGGCCAGCGACGCGGTGCCGGGCGCGGCGGCATCGAGCGTGCGGCTGCCGACCTCGATGTCGAGTCCGAGCGCGAGCTCGACCTCGGCGACCAGGTCGGGCACCGGCTGGTTGACGCGCAGCCGCAGCGCCCGCAGCTCCCGGGCGAACCGGGTGAGCCGTTCGTAGCCGACCGGCGAGTACGCCTCCTCGGCGCCGAGGTCGTCGAGCGCCTCGATGATGCTGCGCTCCTCGGCCTTCTCGATCGGCATGTCTTCCGGCGGCCCACCCGCGACCTGTACGAGCTCGCGGGCGCGCCGCCCCAGGGCGTCCAGATCGCGGGGACCGAGACGCCAGCGGGCCCCGGAGAGCAACCGGATCAGCGCGGCCCCGGCCGTCGGATCGATGAGGACGTTCAGCGTCGCGACGAGGTCGCGGACCTCGGGGGTGGCCAGCAGACCGCCGAGGCCGACGACCTCGACCGGCAGACCGGCGGCGCGCAGCGCGTCGGCCAGCCGCTCGAACTGGTTGCGGGTCCGGGCCAGGACCGCCACCGTGGGCGGCTCGGCACCCCCGGCCCGCCACCGGGTCGCGATCTGGGCCGCGATCCACTCCGCCTCCTGCACCACGGTCTCGTGCAGCGCGCAGAGCAGCTCGCCCGGGTCGGTGCGGTGCGGTGCGGCCTGCAGCTCGGGCACCGGGGTGCCGACGATCGCGTCGGTGACCCAGGCGCGCGGGCCGGGGGTGCCGCGCAGCGGGGCCGAGAGCGCGTTGGCCAGGTCGAGGATCCGTGGGCCGTTGCGCCAGCTCGTGGTGAGCGGCAGCACCGGGGTGTCACCGGAGCGGCGCGGGCTGCTGTGATTGATCCCCCTCCGGGGGAAGTGTTCGGGGAATCGGGTCAGGTTGCCCGCCGAGGCACCGCGCCAGGCGTAGATCGACTGGCAGGGGTCACCGACCGCGGTCACCGGGTGGCCACCGCCGAACAGCGCGCGCAGCAGCACCAGCTGGGCATGGCTGGTGTCCTGGTACTCGTCCAGTAAGACGACCCGGTACCGGGCCCGCTCGACCCGCCCGACCTCCGGGTGGTTGGCCGCGACGCGGGCCGCCCGGGACACCTGGTCGGCGAAGTCCATCAGCTCGTCGCGCCGTTTGCGCTGGTCGTACTCCTCGACCAGCGGCAGCAACTGTAGCCGGGCCCGCTGGACGTCGAGGACCTTCTTGAGGTCGGGCGCGATCTCGTTGCGCTGGCGGGGGCCCTTCGGCAGCGCGGCGATGCGGCGGACGAACGACTCGGTCCAGTCGACCAGCTCGTCGGTGGTGCGCAGGTGCTCGGCGAGCTGCCCGGCGAGGTCGAGCACCGCGGTGCTGACGGTGGGCGGGGTCCAGTCGACGAACGACATGTCGCCGTCGTAGATCTCCACCGACCCGCTGGCCAGCTGCCAGGTGCGGGCGTCGGTGAGCAGACGCGCGGACGGCTCGAACCCGGCCCGCAGCCCGTGCTCGGCGACCACCCGGGCGGCGTACGCGTTGTAGGTGGCCACGGTCGGGTCGCCGACCTGGACCTCGCCCGGCAGGGCCCCGCGCAGCTGGGCCAGCCGGTGCCGGACCCGGTTGGCCAGCTCGGCCGCGGCCTTGCGGGTGAACGTCAGGCCGAGCACCTCCTCCGGCCGCACCAGCCCGTTCGCGACCAGCCAGACGACCCGGGCCGACATCGTCTCGGTCTTGCCCGACCCGGCCCCGGCGACCACGAGCACCGGCGCCAGCGGGGCCTCGATGACCGCGACCTGCTCGTCGGTCGGGCGGGGCAGCCCGAGTCGCTCGGCGATCTCCAGCGCCGAGAACGACCCCGCCGGCCAGCCGTCGGTCACTCGTCGGTCACCTGGCCGGAGATGATCGGGCACGACGACGCGACCGCGCACATCCGGCAGTAGTTGTTCTGGGTGGCCTCGAAGACGCTTCCGGCCATGCCGTCGGCCACGTCCCGGACGAGGTGCTCGGCCCAGTTCGTGGCCGGCTGTTTCTGGATCTGCTCGGACGCCCGCTTCGTCGGCATTCCGATGTGGACCAGCGAGGCGCCCCCCGATCGCGTGCCGTGTTCCGCGAACGCGCCCCGCTCGACCGCCAGCTGGTACACGCCGAGCTGCGAGTGGCTCTCCACCGCCTCCTCCGGCGGTTTGCTGGCTCCGGTCTTCAGGTCGACGACGACCAGCCCGCCGTCGTCGTCGCGTTCGAGCCGGTCGACCCGCCCGCGGACCGTCGCCCGGCCGACGTCGACCGAGAACTCGCGCTCGACGGCGATCAGCTGACGCGGGTTGTGCGCGAGCCAGTCGGCCAGCCGGTCGACCATCTGGGTCGCGCGTTCGTGCTGCTTGCGGCCGTACCAGCCGGTGACGTCGACCCGGCGCCAGCGCTGGTTGAGCCGCTCGGACAGCGCGTGCAGGTCGGGCACCGTCTGGACCGCGCTGACCTCGGCGGCCACGTCGTGCACGACCGTGCCGATGCCCTGCGCGGTGCTGGTCGTGCCGCCGCCGCTGGTCTCCAGCAGCCAGCGCAGCGCGCAGGTCTGGAACGACTCGACCCGCGACGGCGAGACCGTCACCCGCTCGTCCGGCCCGCGCAGGGCCTGCGCGTCCGACAGCGGCGCGAACCCCCACCACTCGGCCGGGTCCGCGCCCGGTACCCCGGCTCCGGCCAGCCGGGCCAGCTGCCGCGCGGAGGCTCTCCGTCGCACCGGGTCGCCCTCCCGGTCGAGGACGACGCGACGCAGCTCGGCGACGAGGGCCGGAAGCGTCAGCTGGCGGGGCACGACCGCGGTCGGCCGCTCCGGCTCCACCGGCGGGTCGACTTCGTCCAGGAATCGGGACGCCTGCTCGGCGTCCTCGCCGTCGACCGTGTCGACCGCGGTGATCAGCACGGCCCGGCGGGCCCGGGTGACCGCCACGTAGAACAGCCGGCGCTCCTCGTCGAGCAGCGCCGACAGGTGCCCGGCGGGCTGGTGCGGCCGCCCGGCCACGACGTCGACCAGCTGCTCCGAGCCCAGCACGCTCCCCCGCGGACGCAGGTCGGGCCACAGCCCCTCCTGCACGCCGGCGACCGCGACGACGTCCCACTCCAGGCCCTTGGCCGCGTGCGCGGTGAGGATCGTGACGACCTCGTCGCGACGGCCGGTGGGGGCGATCGAGTCGGCCGGGATGCGCAGGTGCTCGAGGTAGTCGAGGAACATCGCCGGGGTGGCGCCGGGCAGCCCGTCGACGAAGCGGGCGGCCTGGTCGAACAGCGCCACGGTGGCGTCCAGCGCGGAGTCGGCGTCCGCGTCGCCCCGGACGCTGGCTTCTTCCCACCGCGGCCCGAGCCCGGACGTCTCCCAGGCGGCCCAGAGGACGGATTCCGGCGTGGCCCCCGGGGTGTCCTTCGCCTCCCGGATCGCCTGCAGGACGGCCGCGACCCGGCGGGCCGGGCGTCCCCACTCGGCGTCGATCGGGATCAGGTCGCGCGGGTCGGTGAGGGCCTCCGGCAGCAGCTCGGCCGACGACCGGGTGTCACCACCGGCCGACGCCACCAGCCGGAGTTGCTGACGCAGCCGGCGCAGGCTCAGCGCGTCGGCGTCGCCGAGCGGGGAGGTGAGCAGGCCGACCGCGGCCGTGTCGTCGAGGCGTTCCGGGTGGAGGGCCACTCCCAGCGCGCGCACCAGCGGCGCCACCCCGCGCTGCTGGGCCAGCGGGAGCTCGTCGGTGTCGATCTCGACCGGGATGCCGGCGTGAATCAGCCCGCGGCGCAGCGTCCCGGCCGAGCGGGGCGCCGACCGGACCAGCACGGCCATCCGGGACCACGGCACGCCGTCGATCAGGTGCGCGCGGCGCAGGCGGTGGGCGACGTAGGCCGCCTCCTGGGTGGCGCTGCGCACGACCGCGACCTCGACGCCGTCGGCCAGGGCGTCGGGGGTCTCCGGACCGAGGTGCGGGGTGCGCTGCTTGACCCCGCCGCGCAGCCGGGTGGCGACCCGGTCGGCGACCTCCTGCAGCGCGGGACCGGCCCGGTGGGCGGTGTTCAGGATGATCGCGGGCGCCGGCTCGCCGTCGGCGGTGGGGAAATCGTCGACGAAGCTGCGGACGCCGTCGGGGTCGGCGCCGCGGAACGCGAAGATCGACTGGTCGGGGTCGCCGGCTGCGACCAGGAACCGGCCGCCGTCGCAGAGCAGGCGCAGCAGCTCGCGCTGGGCCGGGTCGGTCTCCTGGTATTCGTCGACGAAGACGTACTGGCGGGCCCGGCGCTCCTGGGCCAGCAGCTCGGGATCGTTGCGGAGCAGGCTGACCGCTTCCTGGATGATCAGCGCGTTGTCGTAGCCGGCACCATCGGCGCTACCGGCGCTGGCCGCGTCGCGCAGCTCGAGCACGTCGAAGTACTGCTCGAGGAAGAGCGCGGCCGCCCGCCAGTCCAGGCGCTGCTGCTGCGTACCCAGCTCGTCGAGGCCGACCGGGTCGATGCCCCGCTCCATCGCGCGGAGCATGAGGTCGCGGAGCTCGGCCGCGAAGCCGCGCGGGGCCTCCAGCTGCTCCGGATCGGGCCAGCGGACGCCGACGCCGTCGACGTTGCCCTCGAGCAGGTCGCGGATGAGTGCATCCTGCTCGGGGCCGGTGAGCAGCCGGGGCGCCCGTTCGCCGCGCAGCGACGCGTCCCGGCGGAGCAGGCCCCAGGCGTAGGAGTGGAACGTGCGGGCCAGCGGCTCGGTGGTGGTGCGACCGAGGCGCTCGGTGATCCGTTCCCGGAGACGGCCGGCGGCCTTACGTCCGAATGTGAGGACGAGGACCGACTCCGGGTCGGCACCCGCCTCGACGCGGGCCACCACGGCCTCGACGAGCGTGGAGGTCTTTCCGGTGCCCGGGCCGGCCAGGACGAGCAGCGGACCCTCGGCGTGTTCGGTGACCGCGCGCTGATCGGGATCGAGCGTTCGGCGCTCGACCGGAGCGGCCGGCGGTCGCACCAGGCGGTAGCGGTTCTCGCCGCGGCGCTGGCGTGGGCGGGGAGGAGCGGGAGCAGGAGCAGCCGCGAGCGCGGCCGTGCCGGCGAAAGCCGGCGGGATCTCTCTCTCACCCACCACCGCATTAGACCTCGCGAGCCCGACAAGAGTCGAAACGCCTCACCGCAGGCGCCTCAAAACAGGTATGTACTCCGCGTATACTCTCGGCGTATAGTCGCGCCATGAGCGTTCCCCTGACCCTCCTCGGCCTGCTCGAACGCGAGCCGAGCCACGGCTACGATCTCAAGCGCGACTACGACACGTTCTTCGGCCGCGGCAAGCCCCTCTCGTTCGGCCAGGTCTACTCGACGCTCGGGCGGCTGGCCCGCGACGGCAAGGTCGTGATCGGCGAGGTCGCCCCGGGCGAAGGCCCGGAGCGGAAGCGCTACCTGATCACCGAGCGCGGCGCGACCGAGGTAGGCACCTGGCTCGCCGAGCCGGTCGACCCCGAACCGACGCTGCAGAGCATCCTGTTCTCCAAGGTGGTCCTGAGCCTGATGCTCGGTCGCCCGGCGGAGGAGTACCTCGATCGGCAGCGCGCCGCGCACCTGAGCCGGATGCGCGAGCTGACCGAGCTCAAGCGCACCGGCGAGCTGGTCGACGCACTGCTCGCCGACCACGCCCTGTTCCATCTGGAGGCCGACCTCCGATGGATCGACCTGACCAGTGCCCGGCTGGGCACCCTCGCCAAGGCGGTGCAGCGATGATTCTCCTCGCTTCCGAGCTCGAGCGCTCGTTCGGCGAGACGCCCGCCTTGCGCGGGGCGTCGCTGCAGGTGGAGCGGGGTGAGATGCTCGCGATCATGGGGCCGAGCGGCTCCGGCAAGTCCACGCTGCTGCACTGCCTGGCCGGCATCCTGACGCCGTCGTCGGGGACGGTGTCGTTCGACGGGGTTCGGATCGACGGTTTGTCGGAGGACGCCCGGAGCACGCTGCGACGCGAGCGGTTCGGGTTCGTGTTCCAGTTCGGGCAGCTCGTGCCGGAACTGTCGGCGCTGGAGAACGTCGCTCTGCCGCTGTTGCTGAACGGCGTGCGCCGGTCGGCCGCCGTCAAGCAGGCCGCGCCCTGGTTCGCCCGCCTGGGGCTCGACGGGCTGGAGCGCCGCCGGTCGGGTGAGCTCTCGGGCGGGCAGGCACAGCGGGTCGCGCTGGCCCGCGGGCTGGTCGCCGGGCCCGAGGTGCTGTTCGCGGACGAGCCGACCGGCGCGCTCGACTCGCTCACCGGCGAGCAGGTGATGGACCTGCTGGTCGAGGTGGCCCGGGCCGAGGGCACCACGGTCGTGCTGGTCACCCACGAGGCGCGGGTGGCCGCGTACGCCGACCGCGAGGTCATCGTCCGCGACGGCCGCGTCACCAGCCCGGCGCTGACGGCATGATCGGCTTCGGGCTCCGCCTGGCGGTCACCGGCGGACGGGAGGCGATCACGCGGCTGGTCCTGATCGCGACGGCGACCGCGCTCGGCGTCGGCATGCTGCTCGCCGTGGTGGCCGGCATCAACGCGGTCACCACCCAGAACGACCGGACGGCCTGGCTCTCGGTGCGCGGCGAAGACACCGATCCGTCCGGTTCGCTGTGGTGGCTGGACCGGGACGACTTCTTCCGGGGTCAGGAGATCCAGCGGGTCGACGTCGCCGTGGCCGGGCCGGGTGCGCCGGTGCCGCCGGGTATCGACCGGCTGCCCGCACCCGGGGAGTACTACGTGTCCCCGGCGCTGCACTCGCTCCTGGCGTCCGCACCGGCCGCGCAGCTCGGCGACCGGTTTCCCGGCCGGGAGGCCGGACTCCTCGGGGTCGACGCGGTGCCGGCCCCGGACGACCTGATTGTGCTGGTCGGCCGGTCCCCGGCCGACCTGTCGGCGGTCGACGGGGTTTCGCGGGTCGGCGCGATCAGCACGTCGACGCCGGAGTCCGACGCCTCGGCGATCAAGGCGATCCTCGGCATCGTGGCGATCGGGCTGCTGCTCCCGATCCTGATCTTCATCAACTCGGCGACGCGCCTGTCGGCGGCCCGCCGGGAGCAGCGGTTCGCGGCGATGCGCCTGATCGGCGCCACCCCGCGGCAGATCTCCTGGGTGGCCGCGACCGAGTCGACGGTAGCCGTGGTGCTCGGCACCGCGGTCGGGTTCGCCCTGTACGAGGCGCTACGCGCCCCGATCGCCGACGTTCCGTTCACGGGTGCGGCGTCTTATCCGGACGACGTCTCGCTGACCGTCGGCGCCGGGCTGGTGGTCGCTCTCGGCGTGCCGGTCGTGGCCGCGTTCTCGTCGCTGTTCGCGCTGCGCCGGGTCCGGATCTCGCCGCTCGGCGTGACCCGGCGGGTGACGCCCCGGGCGCCGGGGTTCTGGCGGGTGGTTCCGCTGATCGCCGGGCTCGCCGAGTTGGCCTGGTTGGTCGGGCGCCGGCCGTCGTCGTCCGACTCGCAGACGTTCGCCTACCTGGGCGGGATTCTGCTGGTGATGATCGGGCTGATCGTGGCCGGTCCGTGGCTGACGATGGTCGGCGCGCGGGCGCTGGCCGCCCGGTCGAGCCGCCCGTCGACGCTGATCGCCGCCCGGCGGCTGGCCGACGACCCGAAGGCGGCGTTCCGGTCGGTCAGCGGGCTCGTGCTGGCGCTGTTCGTCACGACGGTCGCGATCGGCGTCATCACGACGATGACCGCCGACCGCACGGCCGAGCACGACACCGGCGACGCGAGCCTGATGCACCTGTACGTGCCGGGCACAGCGGCAGCGCGGTTCTCCGTGGTGGACGAGCTCCGGGCGATACCGGGCGTGACCGAGGTCGCCGAGCTGCGGACCGAGCCGGGGTCGGACTACACGACGCTCGCCTCCTGTGCGGAACTGGCGGGATGGTCTTCTCTGGGCCGGTGTCCGGAGGGTGCGGCGGTCGTCGAGGTGCAGTCCGCGGTGCTCGAGCCCGGGCGGACCTGGCCGGCCTCGACGGTCGGCCCGGCGGAGTTCGCGAACCTGGCTGCGGCCGAGTTCTTCGTCCAGACCGACGGATCCACGGCCGCACTCGAACGGGCCCGGACGACGCTCGAGAACGGGTTCCCGGGGTTCGTCCCGCCGCCCAGTACCGAACGCGACCTCGCGCTCGGTTTCGTCAAGGCGATGGCGGTCTGGCGGCAGGTCGCCGACGTGGTCATCCTGGCCGGCCTGCCGATCGCCGGGTGCAGCCTGGCGGTGGGCGTCGTCGGCGGGCTGATCGAGCGGAGGCGTCCGTTCAGCCTGCTGCGGCTGAGCGGTGCGCCGCTCGCGGTGTTACGCCGGGTGGTCGCGCTGGAGAGCGCGCTGCCGTTGCTCGTCGTGTCCGCGGTGGCGGTCGGGAGTGGGTTGCTGGCCGCGCATCTGTTCCTGCGGTCGCAGCTGGACATCTCGCTCCGGGCGCCCGGGGCGGAGTACTACCTGGTGGTGGGGGTCGGGTTGGCGGTCGGGCTTGCTCTGGTGGCGTCGACGCTGCCGCTGCTGCGCCGGATCACCGGCCCGTCGGCGGCCCGGAACGACTAGCCGCTCAGGCGGCCTTGTTCAGGTGCTCGATCGTGGCCTGACGAAGGTCGTCGAGCTTGACGTCGGCGCCGACGATCAGTTTGGCGCCGAGGCCCTCGCCCTCGCGGATCAGCCCGAGCAGGATGTACTCGCTGTTGATTTCGCCGGCCTTGAGGTGGATGGCCTCGCGGAGCGCGAGCTCGAGCACCTTCTTGGAGCGGGGCGCGAACCGGCTGCTGCCGGAGCGCCGGAACAGGCCCTTCTTCTCCTCCGGGGCCGGCGTCGACCAGGACGTGGGGCCGAGCGTCCGGTCGACGCTGGCCAGCACCGCGTCGAGGTCGATGCCGATCGACTTGAGCGCCTCGGCGTCGTCGTCGGTCAGGACGCGGCCGGTCTCGCCGACCTGGCGCTTCAGGTCGGTGCGGACGCGGTCGTAATCCAGGCCCGCTTCGCGGAGTACGACGCCCGCGCCCGCGCTGTCGCTGGCCAGCATCGCCAGCAGGAGGTGCTCGGTGCCGATCAGCGGGTGGTGGAGTTGGCGGGCCTGTTCTCGGGCTTCGAGGACCAGTGCGCGGGCGTCCTCGGTGAATCGTTCGAACATGTCAGTGCTCCTTTCGGGGGCCGGGGTCACGGCGGGCGTACTTCTTGTGCACGGCCTGTTTGCTGACTTCGAGGACCTCGGCGATTTCCTGCCAGGACCAGCCCGCACGGCGGGCGTTCTCGACTTGCACGGCTTCCAGCGTCTCGGCCAGCCGGCGGAGGGCCCGGACGGCCCGCAGCCCGACCCGAGCGTCCCCGCTGCTGGCCGCCGCAGCCAGCTCCGTCGCTTCACTCATGCCGTCAACGTTAGTTGACGTCCGGCTGAAGGTCAACCGAAGTTGACGAACTTCGGGGTTGCCGACGCTCGTACACTCGTGCCACCCTATGTCACGGAGGTGGCCAATGATCGCACTGGATCCGAACTACGACCGCGACGGCGTCCTGCGAGGAGTGCCGTTCGACCCCTACAACTGGAAGGACGAATACGACGAAGGAGAGGTCGACGGCTACGGAGTCGTCATCGGTAGCCCCGAGGAGCGGGAGGCATTCCACACCTGGCTACGCCTCTCCCGGCACGGGCTGGCGTGATCGCGATGCGAGAGGTCGTCGTGCTCGACACGAACGTGGCCTCAGATTTGTTCGTCCGGCGGACGTTGCCCCGGCAGGTGAGCGAAGCGCTGAGAGGAGCGAGCACCGCAATCACGTTCGTCACCGTCGGCGAACTGACCAAATGGACCGATCTGCGTAACTGGGGCTCGGCCCGACGGAACCAACTCGAAGGCTGGCTGTCCCGGCACGAGCACCTCGAGCCTGATGACGCCGTCGCCGTCACCTGGGGGCACCTGGCGGCCGCAGCCATTCGCCGAGGTCGCAAGGTATCCGAGAACGACACGTGGATTGCTGCGTGTTGTCTGGTCGACGGGGTGCCGCTGGCGACGCTCAACATGAAGGACTTCGTTGGCTTCGCCCGGTACCACGGCCTCGACCTACGGGGTGTAGAGGAGGCCGAAGAACTCGATCAGTAGGCGTTCACGCAAGCGTGGCGGGGCCGCGGCCAACAGGGCATTGATCTCGGCCATCCGCGCCGGAAGAACAAAACCCTCGCCGCCGCCGAGGCCGGCCCCCGCCAACAACCCCCCGAACTCCTCGGACGTCAACGTCGACGGATCGAGCCCCCGCAACCACTCCACAACCCCACCATCCACCACCACCGGCCCATGCGCCCGAGCCGCCGCCACCGCGTCCCGCAGATCCCCCAGGAACGGCGCGATCTTCGACGCACTCGCCGCGGTCACCGTGAGATGCAGGTTCATCGGCAGCTCCCCCAGCGCGAACTGCGGCTGCACGTACCAGCCCCGCTCGGTGAGCTCGTCCGCCACCACGAACAGATCCGGCCCGGTCGACCCGAACGCGACCAGGCTCGCCTCCGGCGGCCCGAGCACCCGCAAGCCTTCCACCGACGAGACTCCGGCGACGAGCGCCCGGGTCGCGTCCAGCGTGGCGGAGGCCAGGTCGAGATACCCCTCGTCGCCGAGGTGACGCAGCACCGCCCAGGCCGCCGCGAGCGGCGCCGCCGACTTCGTCGACTGCACGGTGGCGTTGATCATCGAGTAGCCCGGCCAGTCCGCGAACGCGAAGTACTGCGTCCTCCGCAGCGACGCGTCCCGGTGCAGCAGCACCGACGTCCCCTTCGGGGCGTACGCGTACTTGTGCAGGTCCACCGAGAGGCTCGTGACGCCCGGCACCGACAGGTCGAACTCCGGTAGTCGGACGCCCAGCCGGCGCCAGAACGGCAGCACCCACCCCCCGATGCACGCGTCCACATGACACCGAACACCCCGCGCCGACGCAGCCGCCGCGATCTCCACCACCGGATCGATCACCCCGTGCGCGTACGACGGGGCGCTCGCCACCACGAGCACGGTCCGGTCGGTGATCGCCGCGGCCACGTCGGCCGGCGACGGCCGGAACGTCGCCGGATCCACCGGCACCGGAACCAGCGCGACCCGGAAGTACTCGGCCGCCTTCGCGAACGCCGCATGGGCGGTCACCGGCGCCACCAGCTCCGGACGGTCGATCTCCGGGTGCGCGTCCCGGGCCGCCTTGACCGCGAGCAGGATCGACTCGGTACCACCGGACGTGACCGTGCCGACCGTCTCCGGGCCGCCGCCGAGCAGCGACGCGGCCGCGCCCACGACCTCGTTCTCCATTGCAAGCAGCGACGGGAACACGGTCGGGTCCAGCCCGTTCAGCCCGGTGACCGCCTCGGCCGCCCGGTGCGCCAGCGCGTCGAGCCCGTCGAGCCCCGAGTCGTAGACGTACGCCCACGTCCGCCCGCCGTGCGTCGGCAGGTCGGCAGCGCGCAGCTCGGAGAGCGCGGCCAGGACCTCGTCGGCCGCCGCACCCTGCTTCGGAAGGCTCATGATTCTCCGGAGGTCAGCGCGGACAGGCGCGCAGGGGTCAGGTCGTAGCGACGGAGCAGCGGCAGCGCGACCAGCATGATCACCGCGGGCAGCAGGCTGAAGCCGAGGACGATCGCGGTGTGGGCGCTGTCCGGCTGGTCACCGGCGTCGACGCCGGACCGGTACCCGCCGAGCTGCAGCACCAGCCCGAACACTCCCGGCCCGAGCGCCAGCCCCAGCGTCTCCCCGCCCGTCCAGAGCCCGGTGAACACGCCGGCCTGCCGACGCCCGGTGACCGCCTCGTCGGCCGCGATGGTGTCCGGCAGCATCGCCAGCCCGAAGACCTGCTGCCCGGCGTACCCGCACCCGACGACCGCGGTCGCCACCAGCACGAGCGCCAGTACCGAGCCGGCCAGGAACGCCAGCCCGATCAGCAGCCCGCCGGCCGCGAACACCGCCGAGGCGATCACGTACCCCGACCGTTTCCCGATCCGGGCCCCGACCCGCTCCCACACCGGCATCACGATCAGCGCCGGCCCGACGAAACACACGAACAGCAACGACGTCGCCGACGAGTCACCCAGCGGCCCCGCGGCCACGTAGTCCGTCCCGGCGAGCATGACGCCGATCCCCACCGCCTGGACGACGAAGCAGGCCAGCAGCAGCGCGAACGGCCGGTTCGCCCGGGCCACCGCCAGCTGACGCCGCAGCGAGGGCTCACTCTCCTGCACCGTCCCGACCGGCGCCCGTCGCGTCCCCCAGAACGACGCGAGCGCACCGACGGCGATCAGCACCGCCACGGCGAGCCCAGCCACCCGGTAGCCGGCCAGACCACCACCGGCCGCATCACGCAGCGCGGGGGCCACCGCCCCGGAGGCCAGAATGGCCAGCGCCAGCACCGCGATGCGCCAGGTCATCAAGCGTGTGCGCGCGGCGTAGGGATCCGTGGTGCCCGCGGTGATCTCGGCCGGCATCGCCACGTACGGGACCTGGAAGAACGCGAACGTGGTCGCGGTGGCCAGGAACGCGACGGTCACGTAGACCGCTCCGGCCGAACCCGAGAACGGCCCGGCGAACAGCGCCGCGAACGTCACCGCGGTCCCGAGCCCACCCACCAGCAGATACGGACGCCGGGCGCCCCAGCGGCTGGTCGTCCGGTCCGAGATCCGGCCGGCGATCGGGTTGAGCACCACGTCCCAGGCCTTGGGCAGCAGGACCAGCAGACCGGCGAGGCCGGCGGCCACGGCCAGCGTGTCGGTGAGATACGGCAGCAGCAGCAACCCCGGAACCGTGCCGAACGCTCCGTTCACCAGCGAGCCCGCCGAATAGCCGATCCGGGTGCCCCGGTCGAGGCGGTAAACCGGAGTAACTGTCACGTTCGCATCCTGGTGGGTCCGATAGGCATAGGGGAAGCATTCTCGCCCGGACGGCAGAATGAATGCGTGACCGCAGCGCCGCCGAGCGAGTATGTCGAGCAGGTCCTGGACGTCGTCGAAGACATCCCGCCGGGCCGGGTGATGACCTACGGCATGATCGCCGAGATCGTCCGGGAGCGGACCGGCAGCGGTTCGGCCCGCACGGTTGGCGCGGTGATGGCCCGCTACGGCAGCGCCGTGCCCTGGCACCGGGTCGTGGCGTCGGACGGGCGTCTCCCTCCGGGCCACGAGATCGAGGCCACCCGGAGGCTCCGGGCCGAGGGCGTCGCATTCCGCGGCGAGAAGGTCGCGATGGCGACCTCGCGATGGTGGCCGGGCGAAAACGCCGATTAGCACATCCTCGCAAGGGGAAACAGGACCGGCATCCGGACCGGGAGGGTGCCCCATGAGCGTCATGCGCACGAAATCGGTTGAGCAGGCAATACAGGAGACCGAGGAACCCGAGCATCAACTCAAGAAGAATCTGTCCGGTTTGGATCTGACGGTCTTCGGCGTCGGAGTCATCATCGGAACCGGAATCTTCGTCCTGACCGGTGAGGCCGCGCAGGAGTCGGCCGGGCCCGCCGTCGCCATCTCGTTCGTCCTGGCCGCGATCGCCTGCGGCCTGGCCGGCCTCTGCTACGCCGAGTTCGCCTCGACGGTTCCGGTCGCCGGTAGCGCCTACACGTTCTCCTACGCCGGCATCGGCGAACTCGTGGCCTGGATCATCGGCTGGGACCTGATCCTCGAGTTGCTGATCGGCGCGGCCACCGTGTCGGTCGGCTGGTCGCAATATCTGGGCGTGCTGCTGGACACGCTGGGCATCAGCCTGCCGACGGCGATCTCGAACGCCGAGGACGGGGTCTTCAACCTGCCGGCCGCGCTGATCGTGCTGGCGCTGACCGCGGTGCTGGTCACCGGCGTCCGGATCTCGTCCCGGCTCAACGCGGTGATCGTCGCGATCAAACTGCTCGTCGTGCTGTTCGTGATCGTCGCCGGGCTGTTCTTCGTCAAGGCGTCGAACTACACGCCGTTCATCCCGCCGAGCAAGCCGTCGGAGGGCGAATCCGGGCTCTCGCAGACGCTGATCCAGGCCGTGTTCGGCTCCGGACCGGCCGCCTTCGGCGTCAGCGGCATCCTCGCCGCCGCCGCTCTGGTCTTCTTCGCCTACATCGGATTCGACGTCGTCGCGACCGCCGCCGAGGAGACCAAGAAGCCGCAGCGGGACGTGCCGCGCGGAATCCTCGGTTCGCTGGTGCTCTGCACGATCCTCTACGTGGCGGTCGCGCTGGTCGTCGTCGGCATGCAGAAGTACAGCGAGCTCGACCCGGAGGCGCCGCTGGCCACCGCGTTCCGGGACGTGGGTCACCCGCTGTTCGCCGACTTCATCACGGTCGGCGCGCTGGCCGGTCTGACCAGCGTGATCATGGTGCTGATGCTCGGGCAGTCGCGGGTTGCCTTCGCGATGGCGCGCGACCACCTGCTGCCGCCGGCGATCGGCAAGGTGCACCCGAAGTTCGGAACGCCCTACCGGATCACGATCATCGTCGGCGTGATCGTCGCGGTGCTGGCCGGATTGTTGCCGCTCTCGGCGTTGGCCGAAATGGTGAACATCGGTACGTTGTTCGCGTTCGTACTGGTCTCGATCTCGACGCTGATCCTGCGGCGTTCTCGGCCGGATCTGGACCGGGCGTTCCGGGTGCGGGGTTTGCCGGTGGTCGCGACGCTGGCCGTCGTGGCGTGTGTCGTGCTGATGTTGTTCCTGGAGGTTGCGACCTGGCTGCGGTTCCTGGTCTGGATGGCGGTCGGGTTCGCGATCTACTTCGGTTACGGCCGGACGCACTCGCGCCTGGCTCATGGCGAGACCGAGCCGAGTCCGGCGCCGGCCCGGGTCGACTGAGACCCGTCACCGAAACGCTCGGCCGGGGTTGTCCCGGCCGAGCGTTCCGCGCATCCGGCCCGTTGGTTCCTGCCTGGACGGGGTCGCTCGCGGTGTCTCCGCCCAGTTGGCGGGCAGCTAACCGGCCGTAGGTGCGACGCCGTATTTGGCCGTGTGGCCGGCCTGGCGCAGTTCTCGTGTCGAGGCAACTCGAGCGGTCGGCGAGAGCCGGGGGCTTGTGGGCCAGCATCCACGATCGCCGGATCGACGGCCTGCCGCTGCGCTCGGTGAGTGAGCGCGTCTGCGGCCTGTCGGGCGATGAGCAACCGAGCGGGCGGTCACTGGCTCACGCCGGTCGCCGAACGGGTGCAGGCGGCATGAGGGTGGGCTCGGAGCACGGTCGAGTCGAGGGGCACGTCCCAGGTGATCAGCCTCGCCCTCGGGGGGCTCGACTGCAGATCGGGTTCTGCGCCTATGCCCATCGCGTCCGGGCGGATCCGGCGGATCGCCAGTCCGGGCCCGGCGAGCGGATGCCATCGATGACCTGCCGCCGCGGGCGACGGCCGGGTGGATCGCCGATCCGAGCCGTTCAGCGGCGAAAGCAACCGTGTCGATGACGGCGAAGTGCGAGCGAGGTCGCGCCGAAGGCAGCGATGAGCCCGACGCACGGATCGTTGGTCGACACGGTCGGCGACTCGGCCCACCCCGCACTGTGGCTGGCGCACCGCCCGCGGGCGGTGCGGAGGACGCGCTTCGGACTCCGCCGCGGCGAAGAGGACGCGGGCCGCCGTGCGTGCGCCAGCCGATGCGCAGGAGGTCCCCAGTCCAGAAGCCGCCCAGGACTCGAGCGCGGGCCCGGTAGTTGCTCAGCTCAGTGAGCGCCAGACACGGTTCGCCACCGAGCACGCTCGCCAAGGCGTGGCCACCGCCGGACCCGGAAACACGATCACCGCCGGGTGCAGAGGCTGATCACCGCCGAGCGCGAAGGCTTAGCCACCGCCGAGCACAGAGGCTTGGTCACCGCCGAGCGCGGAGGCTTGGTCACCGCCGAGCACAGCGACCTGGTCACCGCCGGTCGCGGAAGGCGCGGTCACAGCCAGCCGCGGAGAGCAGCGTCGCCGCCGGGTGCGGAGACTTGATCACCGCCGAGCACAGCGACCTGGCCACCACCGAGCACAGCGACCTGGCCACCACCGAGCACAGCGACCTGGCCACCACCGAGCACAGCGACCTGGCCACAGCCGGTCGCGGAGGACAGCGTCGCCGCCGAACGCGGAGGACAGCGTCGCCGCCGGGCGCGAAGGATTGGCCACCGCCGAGCGGAGACTTGGTCACCGCCAGCGCGGAGGCTTGGTCGGCGCCGGCGCGGCGGCTGATCGCCGCTGGGCGGGACCCGCTGCGCCGCTGGGCGCGGGATCGCCGGTGCCGCCCTATGCATCGGGCTTGGCCGGCACGACCCCCGCCGGGGGCGCCTGGCAGGGTTGCCGGGCCCGGTGGCAGACACGGTCACTGCTCGGCGCGGTCAGCACGACCCCCGCCGGGGGCGCCTGGCACGGTTGCCGGGCCCGGCGGCAGACACGGTCACTGCTCGGCGCGGTCAGCTCGACCCCGCCGGGGGCGCCAGGCACGGTTGCCGGGCCCGGTGGCAGACATGGTCACTGCTCGGCGCGGTCGGCACGGTCACCGCTGAGAGGGGCGGGCACGGCGGCGCCGGGGGCGTCGGGTGTCAACCCGGCCCGTGGGGGGCTGGGGTCATTCGGCCGTGACGCGGGCCCCGCGGCCCCACGGCCCGGTGGCCCGGTGGCGGGCGGCGCTGCGGCCCGGCGGGCGGCACCGCGGCCCGGTGGCGGCACCGCGGCCCGGCGGGCGGGCCCGCCTCCCGGTGGGCGACCGCCACTGTGCGGGGCGCGTTCAGGTCAACGGTGGGGCCTCGGGAGCGAGGGCAGACGCGCCGCCACCGCAGCGGAGCGGAACGACCCCTCCCGCACGCACTGAGGCCGGTCGCGGAAGCGACCGGCCCCAGCCATGCAGGCGTAGAAAAATCAGTACTCAGGAAGGGAAGGGTCGATCTGCTTCACGTAGCCGATGACCCCGCCCTGCACGTGGACCGCATCCCGGAAGCCGGCCGCCTTCACCGCGGCCAGCGCCTCGGCCGACCGAACGCCGGTCTTGCAGTACAGGACGATCTGCTTGTCCTGCGGGAACTGCGAGAGCGCCTGGCCCGACAGGATGTCGCCCTTCGGGATCAGCGTGGCGCCCGGGATCGAGACGATCTCGAACTCGGCGGGCTCGCGGACGTCGACGAGGAAGTAGTCCTTCCCGGCCTCCTTCCACTCCTGCAGCTCACCGTTGGTGATCGTCGACCCGCGGGCCGCGTCCTGCGCCTCCTCGGAGACCGTGCCGCAGAACTCCTCGTAGTCGATGAGCTCGGTGATCGGCTCGGCGGCCGGGTCCTTCCGGATCTTGATCGTCCGGTACGACATTTCCAGGGCGTCGTAGACCATCAGGCGGCCGAGCAGCGTCTCGCCGATGCCGGTGATGAGCTTGATGGCCTCGGTGGCCTGCACCGACGCGATCGAGGCGCAGAGGATGCCGAGCACGCCACCCTCGGCGCAGCTGGGGACCATGCCGGGGGGCGGGGGCACCGGGTAGAGGTCGCGGTAGTTCGGACCGTACTCGTCCCAGAAGACGCTGACCTGGCCCTCGAACCGGTAGATCGAGCCCCACACGTACGGCTTGCCGAGCAGCACGGCAGCGTCGTTGACCAGGTAGCGGGTGGCGAAATTGTCGGTTCCGTCGACGATCAGGTCGTAGTCGCGGAAGATGTCGAGCACGTTGTCCGACTCGAGGCGGACCTCGTGCAGGATCACGTTGACGTAAGGGTTGATCTCTTTGACCGAGTCACGGGCGGACTCGGCCTTGCTGCGCCCGATGTCCGACTGACCGTGGATGATCTGGCGCTGCAGGTTCGACTCGTCGACGGTGTCGAACTCGACGATGCCTAGCGTCCCGACGCCCGCGGCGGCCAGGTACATCAGCGTGGGTGAACCGAGACCGCCCGCGCCCACGCACAGCACCTTGGCGTTCTTCAACCGCTTCTGCCCGTCCATCCCGACGTCGGGGATGATCAGGTGCCGCGAATAGCGACGCACCTCGTCGACGGACAGCGACGCGGCCGGCTCGACCAGCGGTGGCAGGGCCACGGGCTGCTCCTTCCATACGGGGATCGTTCTCGGGTTTCAACCGGGACTCGGCCCCCATTGTTCCCCTCCTACTGACCCACGGTGGGTGCCCCGGTCAGGTACTTCCCGTTGACGAACGGCCAGGCGTTCGGCGTGCATCCCTGCAGGCCCAGCGTTTGCTGCTGCATCACGGGGGCCGGTTTGCCACTACCGCCACAGAGCACGTGGCCATGCCCCAATTGGTGCCCCATCTCGTGGTTCACCACGTATTGCCGGTACGTGGCCAGGTCCCCCTTGAACGCCGGCACCGCCAGCAGCCAGCGCGCGAGGTTGATCACGACCTGGTCGCCGGTGCGGCAGGACGTGTAGCCGCCCGGGTCGAGGCCACCGGCCCGGCAGATCTTGTTCGTCGTCGCCGGGGTCGCGAGCAGGATCACCGCGCTCGCGTCGCCGCCGGACACCCGCTGGAACCGCCACTGCTTGGCCGCCGTCCAGCCGCGTGGGTCGGACAGCGTCGCGTCGACCGCGGCCGCGAACTCGTCGGGCTTCTGCCCGGAGCCCTTCTCGACCCGCACCTGGTAGCGCACCAGCGTCCCGCCGGTCCCGCGGACCGGCGTCGATCCGCCGGCGGTGGTGAACGCGCCCGAGCCGCGTTGCGGCACGGAGACCTGGGTCGGGGCAGGCGGCGCCGTCTCCGGCTGCACCGCCTCGGCGCTCGGGTTTTCACTGGCGGACGCCTCGGCGGCGGGCGTCTCGGTGGGTGTCGCGGCCGCGCTGGCGCGGACCCGCTCGGCCTGCTCGTGCTCGGTCTTACTGCCCCGGGCCAGGTCGACGACGATCAGGACGCCGGTCAGCAGGATTATCAGCAGCAGGAATCGATGACGACGCCGGGCCGCCCGGCGCCGGGACGCCGCTCGCTGGGCCCGTAGGTACGCCGCCGAGACCGACCCGTGCGGTGGCGCCGACGCTGGGCGATCGCCGGGGCGGCGTCCACGGCGGATCTCCCGTCGCAGTGCTCGTCGCGCCTCGTCCACGCTGCCGGCTCGTCGCGCCGCCCGGCTGCGGTTCGGCGTCTCGGTGGTCCGCTCGCTCAGTGCCCCTCCCCGGTCGCGGTGGCCACAGCGGTACCCCCGTACGGGCTAGAGAATGCCAGCTCCCGCCGGCACGCTCCCGTTCAGCAGTGGGATCACTGCTCGCGCCACGATACGGGGACATTCCAGCTGGGCTGTATGTCCCACACCGCGTAGAACGAGCAAGCGGCTGTCTGGTATCGCTTTTGCGGTCTTTCTTGCCAGTCTGACGTCGACCATCCGGTCTCGGTGGCCCCAGATCACCAGCGTCGGGGCCTTGATCTGCGCGGCCAGCCGCCAGAGGGAGCGGGTCGGCGGGGCCAGGTAGGAGCCGACCAGCCCGCGCAGCGAGGCCACGTACGCGGTCGCGCCCCACGGCACCGAGAGCCGCTGTTCGGCCTCTTCGACGGCCTCGTCCCAGCGCTGCTTCGACACCGCCGACGGGTCGCCGAAACAGACGTCGATCATGCCCTGGGCCATCTGGTGCGGGGTCGCGCCGCGGATGATCCGGTCGACGATCCGGTCCACGCGCGGCACGACGAGCACCGGCAGCATGTGCCGGTGCTCGGCGCGGGGCACGTACACCGGCATCGCGGGCGAGATCAGCGTCAGCGTCTTCACCAGGTCGGGCCGCAGCGCGGCGACCCGCACCGTGACCGCGCCGCCGAGCGAGTTGCCGAACAGGTGCACCGGTCCGCGGCCGGACTCCTCGATCCAGCGGATCACGAGGTCGGCGTAGCGCGGCTGGCTGTAGCCGCCGGGCAGGGCCGGGCCGCTGCGGCCGAACCCCGGGAGGTCGATGGCCTGGCCTTCGAGGCGGTCGGAGAGCAGGTCGGCGAGGTCGGTCCAGTTCTGACCGGAGCCACCGAGCCCGTGGACGTAGAGCGCCGGCTCGGCGCCGGGGCCGGTGGCGGGGGTGTCGCGGACGTGCAGCTGGACGTTCTCGTCGAGCTCGACGAGCCGGCCGGGCCATGGGGGGACCTGCGGGTCGGAGGAGGGACGGACGGCAGCGTCGGGGGCGAGTCGTGCAGGCGT